>JAEZLJ010000106.1 GCA_023415275.1 Bacteroidota bacterium | reverse complement strand
CTGCCTCCAGGTAGGTCCAGTTCTTCTCGTAAAGCGTTTTAACTACATGAATTTTAAAAGCAGAGCTCCAAATGAGCCTTTTTCCCCTTTGCTTTATTTTCCTTTCCATAAAAGTTGACAGTTTGACTGTAAACTTTTTCTGGAACGAGACAGATATCTTATTATTGTATCGGCTTGTTAATTACTAATATTTTTAGTATCTTAGCCTTGTTCATTTATCCAAAAACCTATAAAAACTATTATTATGGCCAGGCTCACCGGTCCTATCTCCTTCACAGGCAAGCTACAGAACTTGTCCGCCAGCAAACGCAAGGGCTCTAAACACATTATCTTACAAACCCGTTATGGTCCCAGCAAACATGATATAGATACCAAGCCCTCCTATGCCAATACCAAAAGGGAGAATAAAGAGTTTGGAGGCCGGTCCACTGCCTCCAAATGGATCAGGGATGGCTATTATGCCTTAAGGGGCATCCTGGATCCTAAAAACTTAAACAACCTCAATGCCTTGTTGATGCCCATCCAGTTACTAGACAGGGTAAGTGCCTATGGAAAACGATCTGTGGCCCTTTCCAGTGCAAGAGGACTATTGGAAGGATTCAATATCAACGAGTGGCATCCCTTTGATTCGGTAATTACCAATCCTATAGAAGCTGCCATAACAAAAGAGGAATTCAAGGCTTCCTTAACCATTCCTGCCCTGTTGCCACAGGTGAACTTCTTTGCTCCTACCCAACATCCATTCTTTAGAATAGTGGCCTGCTTAAGCCTTGTGCCTGACCTTTACTGTAATGAACCCAAATACAGGCCCATGGAGGGATATGAGCATGTGCATCCTGCAGTGGTAAAAACTCAGTGGATGGCTGTGCAAGCCGGCAGTGAGGTGATCAACCTTGAACTTTCAATGCCTCAACTGCCCCCGGGTGATCACTATAGCCTGGTGCTTACCATTGGCATGGAACAGGGCACTGCCAAAAGCAATACCCTAATAAAAGGTGTAAAATATGCTGGAGCGGGAAAGATATTGAAGGTAGGGTGAGCCAGGCCATGCTGGTTCCAACCGCACCAATAATACCTGTAATGACCGTTGGTAAAAATCTTCCTTTTGATCATTTATAAGCTATCATTAACCGTTATATTTATTGAACAGACCTTTTATGCCCAAGCTCATTTTTTGCCTGCTGCATTTGCTCCTGGTTACCATTTCCTTCGGACAAAAATTAGCAACGGTGTACCTGGATGACAAGGACACCACCGCCAATATGTACATTGCGCTGGTGCCTCAGCATACGCCCATCAATTCCTTCCTGTTTTTACTGGATGGTTTTGGAAGTGCGCCAAGGAATGTATTGGTGGAAACTGATCTGCCTGGATATGCCGCCCTGCAGGGTATCCTCACCATCCTGCCCATTTTAAAAACCGGCCCTTTATACTTTGGAAGCGACAACGCCTCCCAACAGTCCTTAAAGGAAATGATAGAATTAGTGGAAACGCAATACCATTTGAAAGGAAAACCTTTTTATATAGGAGGATTTTCTATTGGCGGTACCTGCGCCGTGAAATATGCTGAACTGGCCAACCAAAAGAATTTTCCCGTTATTCCCAAAGCTGTTTTTGCCGTTGATCCACCACTGGATTGGGAACGTTTTTATAATGCCGCAAGGCGGGTGGTGCGACTATCAGAAAAAAGCAAGATAAACAGCGAGGTTTCATACATGATAGACAGGATAGAAAAAGAAATGGGTGGCTCACCGCAGACCGCTATAGAAAACTATTATAACCAGTCGCCGTACTCCTATTCAGACACTACCCAAAGAGCAGTTAAAGCATTGCTCAAAACACCGGTGATGATCATTACTGAACCCGATATTCAATGGTGGCTACAGCAAAGAGGATACGATTATAGCTATATTAACTGTATGGACCAGGCAGCCATGATCAATGAACTGCAAAAAGCTGGAAATGATAAAGCGGTTTTGGTAACCACCACCAATAAGGGCTTCAGGCCACCTAATCATACCAGGCATCCCCACTCCTGGAGCATTGCCGATCCGCAGCAGGTTGTCCAGTGGTTGCGCTTACAACATTAATTGTATAAATAATGATCACTTATAAATATTTGCTTACTTCTTAAACCAGCAATCATGAACCTGGCACAACAACTGGCTAAACATTTCAGGGAACTTTATTTTGGAGGCAACTGGACCTCGGTGAATATGAAAGATAGCCTTGAAAATGTAACCTGGACGCAAGCCAATACAAAAATCGGCTCTTTAAATACCATTGCGGTACTGGTATTTCATACCAACTATTATGTTGCCGCCGTATTAAAAGTATTGCAAGGCGGCCTGCTGGAGGCAAAAGACAAGTATAGTTTTGACCTGCCTGCCATCCGTTCGGCTGAGGACTGGCAACAATTACTGGATAAGTCATGGACCGATGCGCGGAATTTTGCTGACGCAGTGGAGCACCTGCCCGAGGCGAAGCTGGAGGAGATCTTTGCGGATGAAAAATATGGGAGCTATTACCGCAACATCCAGGGCGTAATTGAGCATACCAATTACCACCTGGGCCAGGTTGTTATTCTAAAAAAATTAGTGGTAGAAAATAATATGACTGCTCAAATGCCAGAAAACTTTGCAGATTGATTAACCTGAAATCAGTATTGACATATCAATACATTATTGTTCTATTGATGCCCATCTAAATTACCAAGGCGGTTCTAAAAAGTGATTAGATCAATCCAACTTTGCCTTTTGACCAGGATTGCATACTGATAAATGGTGGCTGCGTATTCAAATATTTTAAAGCTGTCCTGGATCATTTGTATTATATTTTTATTATTATTTTGCCCCCGAAATAGGACCATTGATCGCGTTTCAGTTTTAGCATCAACTTTTGTACAGCATCACCAATCGATCCGTGTACATACCCTAATTTATAACTAATGAACAATCGTAAGAAGACCTGGTACGGGATTATTTTCGGAATCACACTGGCCATCATTTTTATCCTGCAAGATTACCTCAGGCATGATGACCTTACCACAAAGAATATTATTATGGTCTTTGTTTCATCCCTGATTGGTGGCGCTATAGGAGGTATTTTATTTGGATGGATATTGCGAGTATGGACTAACTCCAGGGTATTATTAAAAGGCACCCCAATTACCATAGATGCCAGTGAAATAATTGTATTTACAACGGGTGCCAATCATTTCCAGGGTGTGGAAGGAGTTGGAGGCAAATTGTACCTGACCAACAAGCGATTGATTTTCAAGTCTCACAATTTTAATATACAAAACCACGAGTTCTCCATCAGGCTGTCAGAGGTAGACAAGGTTAAAAGGTATCATACATTCGGCGTGGTCAATAATGGATTGTTGATTACCACCATTCATAATTCCATTGAAAAGTTTGTAGTACAGGAACCGGAAGAATGGATGAATCAATTATCAGAAATTAACAGTGATGAGCAAGTGCCTGCATAAAGTTTAAGAACCAAAGTCTGTTTGGAATACCTACATAATCAATATTAGCAGTTAACCAGTAATAGCCAAATCAAACGCCCACCGGCTACCAATCATTATTGATTTCCGAATGGATATCTACACAATGCCGACGATCAAGGAGCATTGTTGTAAAGCTTAAAAATAATTACGCTACTTCACCAGTAAAAGAATAATGGCTGCAATAATACCTGCAATGGTCAGGTAAACGCCCGAACTGAAAAGCTTAGTTCCTGGCTTGAACATCCAGAATGCCGAGATGGACATGAACAGCATGGCAATTCCAAAGATAGTAGTGAAATAATGCGCCAGGGATTTGCTGGCAGTTTTATGCAGGCTGGTAAAGGGCGTGATCCAGCTATACCATTCTTTCGTAACATAATTGGCCTTGCCTGTGGCTGTATGATAACTTCCCTCTTTAAAATAGATTACTTCGCCTTCTGTTTTTACCACCTTCAGATCCCTGATCTTGAGTTTGGGACCCAGTTCCGATGCCGGAAGGTTGGGGGAAAGTTGCATCTCATGGGCCACTTCATGCTTCAGGAGATCTGTATCCCTGTAGGTCTGGATGATGCCGCTAAGGCCATATATGATCACCAGTCCCACAATAAAGAACCCGATCTTGTTATGTAGATAGCGCATATACCAGCGTATATTCCTTTTAGGCCCGTTTATTTCCTTTTGCATGCTTTGATTCTTTTTGATGATAATAGAACCCCTGGGTTCCAGATTTGTGCTATAGCCAGGACGTACAACATCCAAATTTTTGCAATATTAAATCGGCAGGAATTAAAATGAGTGGTGTGATATGTTAACTATGGTTGAAAAATAGAGAGAGGCGTTTCCAGCCGAGGTTATAAAGATTTGAACCATGGAGGCAGAGAGGAGTTTTTGGTTTATTGTTTTTTGTTTCTGGTTTTTTAGATTTTGAAGGCATTACCGAATACGGACTTTCCTATCCCGATATTATTGGAACGGATACTAGTATTTAGTGTCATGTATATTGACTTAAATAGGACAACTGGATGTAACCATTTAATTCCATCAGTCATTGCGAGGCCCGTGTGCTGGCATTGTCCGGCCAGAGGCAGGAGGCCGTGGCAATCCTTTTAATAGTAACAATTCTTGTAAGAGACTGCTTCGTGCCTCGCTGTCACGAGTCAAAGATCAACGTTACGTTCTTCCCTAGACGATAATTTCAATCCTTGTCATCTCGTCAACTTGTTAATATATTAACTTGTTAACTCGTCAACTACCCAACCCTCCACTCTTCCCCTCACCATTCACTCTCCCCTTATCTTCTCCCAATCCCATCAAATACTCAAACAAATTCACTTCAGTTGGGATGCCCAGCTTTTTGCGTAATCGGTACCGGCTGATCTCCACGCCCCTGACGGAAATGTTCATGAGTTGAGCTATTTCCTTGGTGGAAAGATTCATGCGCAGGTAGGCAGAGAGCTTCATTTCATTGCCGGTAACGGCAGGATGCTTTTCTTTCAGCTTTACCACGAAATCACTATGCACGGTATCGAAGTGCTTGGCAAAATTCTCCCATTCCTTATCCACCTGGTCATCATCGCTCAGCGTTTTGATCATCTTTTTTAATTCACTGATGGCCTGCTCATTATCAAGTCTTTTCATTACCTGCGTCAACTCTCCCTTCACCTTGGTCAGCAGCTCACCCTTTTTCACCAGGTGCATGGCAGATGATGCCAGTTCAGAGTTTTTAAAATTGATATCCGACTCCAGCTTCTGGTTGCGAAGGGCCACCAGTTCACTTTCTGTTTTATTCCGCTCCAGTTCATGGATGTATAAAAGTTTTTGCTGCTCTTCTTCAAACTTTTGATGTTGCAGCTGGAATTTCTTTTGCTGCCAGCGATAGGCTGCATAGATAATAGCAAGGAGCAACAACAGGTACAGGAATTTAGCCAGTGTGGATAGGTACCAGGGTGGCAGGATGCTAAAGGCATAACCAGAAACAGGGGACTCATTCCCCAGGTTATTGCGCACTTTTACTTCGAAACGATAATTGCCGGCAGGCAGGTTGGTATATTCCTTCTCATTGCGGCGGGTCCATTCGGACCAGTTATCTTCAAATCCATCCAGGCGGTAGCTGTATTCCAGGTTGGCCTGGTAACCAAAGAGTGAAGAAGCAAATTCAAAATGAATGGTTTTCCAGCTATAGGATAGTCCGCGAATTGATTTTTCATCCTGCACCTGGCTATCATTGACATTATGAAAATAGCCCCCGAATAAAAGGCTGTCTTTCCTGCCACTGATGCGTACCGTTCTTACCTGAACTCTTAGATCAGGAACCGTTTTTTTATACTTGGCCAGGTTGATGTGGTAAAAGCCTGTTTCACCACCCATGAACACATTGGCTTCATCTACGGGATAAATGTATTCGAACCCGCTGAGCATCTTATTATTGAGCTCCGGCAGGTAAATGATATGGGGTTGATCGCCGGAAAGATCTACTACTCCCAAATTCTTTTCATGAATGAACCAGATATTCCCCGAGGCATCTTCCTTCAGGTAGCGAAGACTTTGGCTTCCCAGGATTTTCTGAAAATAAGGTGAAGGCTCAAATGCATCCTTTTGTGCATTGTATTGATATACCCCCTTCTCGGTGGCTATCAATACCTGGTTTTTGATCTTGTAGGCATGATTATTCAACAAGGAAGGCAGGCCATTCTTTTCCGTATAGGTTTGTTCTAGGTATGATCCGTCTTCTTTTTTACTGATCCGGAATACCCCATGGTAAGGGTGCGAAACCCAGATGTTATCGTCCTGGTCAATGGCTACGAACCTGGATGATTCGGTGAACCAGGGCAGATCGAATGAGGGGACGAAATTTCCATTGCTGTAATTAAAGAATTGCAAGCCTTTGTAATGCCCTGCCACTATCTGTGAACTGGGAAAGGTAGCAGACATGGGAATGAAATTCCAGAAGCCAGGTTTGTGAGAAATGGGTATAGCTTCAGTGCCTTTGATCCTGAAAGCACCTTCATGGTGCCCCAGTAGCAACTGGTCGTTCACTTCCGCCAGGCTCCATGTTTGCCCCTGGGTGCCCCTGACCAGGGCAAAATTTCCTTTACTGAAGCTCAGGTCATTGACAGCTTGCAAGGGAACCTGGTAGAGTCCATTGGAAGTCCCTAAATAAAGATCCCTATCGTGGACCATGACGGAATATCCCGATCCATCGCCTACCAGCGGACTGATATGCTTGATAGCGCTGTTATAAGCGATGAAATCGATTCCATTATCCAGGCCAAGCCATAAGTTGCCCTGGCTATCAAGAAAAATATTCAACACATTATTATTCTGGAGTTGCTCCTTCCTGGAAAAGGACTGGATGATATTCCCTTTATGATCAATAATATAGATACCCCTGCTGTTGGTGGCTAAGCCCACCCAATCAGAGTTGATTGTAACTGCGGCGTAAATGCGGTCATCCTGGAAAAGGTGGTTATTTACGGAGTTAAGCCTGGATATACCGGCCTTGGTCATGTAGTAGATGCCATTCTTTAAAGTGGTGACAAGGGCACTGTCGCTATTCACCGGTAATATGGCGGTTATTGGATCATTCAAAGGCAATTGCCTTTTGACATCCACCGGCTTCCATGAATTAGTTTTAAAATGCAAGAGGCCTGCCTGGTAATCCTGGGCATACAGTTCGCCCTGGCATAACCCCATAAAAGCCCATTCAAGGGGCGCATCAAAACTGGCTACTGTTTCATTGGTAAGGCGAAAGATTTTATTGGAGGACCGGAAGAAGACATCTTTATTATATGCAATAATATCCCAGACATCTCCAAATGAACGGTCTTTGGCTGGTATAACAGGAATGAGAGAGTGGTAGATTAGCCTGCCATTGGCATCGGGCAGGAAGTATCCCAATTCATCCTGCCCACCCACATAGATGCGGCTATCGGCACCGATCTCCAGGGATCTTACAATGGTTTTATTCGGAAGGGGGTATAATTTCCAGTACCGGCCATCAAAACTAAGCAGACCTTCATTATTAGCTATATATATAACGCCATTGCGATCCTGCTTAATATCCCAGTTTTGCAGGCCCGCGCCATATGTAGATTTGGAATAATTGATGACATCGGGAAAGCCAATAGTGTTTTGGGCATAGGTAAAAAGAGGCAGTAAAAGCAGTAAAAGCAATTTTCTCATTTGGTGGCCATCTCGTTAGGGTTGTGAAAGTATAAAAAATTAGATGATGTAGTAATGATGTAGGTCATTTCCCTTTAAAATCAATGATTACGTCATTTTGATGTAGTAATGAAGGGCGTGTTTTTTTATTAATTGTAGAGTGTGTGATTACTTTTATTCTTTCTACAATTAAACTAAAACGATTGCTTTATGAAAGTAAAGAGTTTATTTCTGTGCCTCGTTTTGTTATTAGGAAGTTTCCTGCAGCAGGTAGGGGCTCAGAGCCTTTCTGTTTCGGGAACGGTAAAAAGCAAAACCTCCGGTGATGCCCTGGTAGGGGCAACAGTTACTGTGGAGGGCACATCTAACTCCACTCTTACCGACCAGGGTGGAAAATTCACAATCAATGCCGCCAGGGGTGCGGTCCTTCACATTACACATATAGGCATGGCGCCTGTAAATCATGTGGTTACCAAATCAGAGGATATAACGATCAGCATGGAAGAAAACTCAGCTTCCACGCTTAGTGATGTGATCGTAGTGGGCTATGGAACCCAGAAAGTGACCAAAGTGTCCGGTTCCATATCCACTGTAAAAAGTGCAGATATTGAAAAACTGCGTCCGACTCGTACAGAGGAAGCGCTCCAGGGCAAGGCAGCCGGTGTCAGTGTGATCCAAAGCGGGTCACCCGGTTCAAAACCAACTGTGTTGATCAGGGGTATCCCCTCATTCTCAGGTACCGATCCATTGGTAATCATAGATGGAGTTCAACAAACGCTTACTGATTTCAATTCCATTAATCCATTGGATATAGAATCTATTAACGTGCTGAAAGATGCCGCCACCACTGCTATTTATGGAGTGAAGGGGGGCAATGGCGTAATAGTAGTAACTACCCGCACGGGCAGAAAGAACCAGAAGACAGAGATCACCATCAATAGTAATTATGGTGTGCAGGAAGTGATGAAGACCATTGGGGTGCTGAATGCCACTGAGTATGCCGCCATGATCAATGAGGGCAGCGTAACTGCAGGTGGTCCTATCATTTTCCCTGACCTGTCCACTATAGGTGTAGGTACTAACTGGCAAAATGAAGTCTTTCACAGGGCCCCTTTACAAACACACACCATAGGTGCCAGGGGCGGTGGAGATAAAATGGCTTTTTTCCTTTCAGCCGGGTATTTAAACCAGGGTGGCATTGTTGGTGGTATGGACAAATCAAGGTTTGACAGGGGCAACTTCACGGCCAACCTGAATTTTGACATCTCTTCCCGCTTGAAGTTCATTGTGAACACCACAGGCGTGATCCTGAATGGTAAAGGCATCCAGGAAAACTCATTCAACAGCATTTTAGGCAGCGCGTTGAATTTTGACCCTACAGTTCCTGTATATACTACCAATCCTGCCATGGCAGGCAAGTATGGCTACAGCAACCTGCTGTTATCGGAGATCTTCAACCCGCTTACCAAGCTGGATAACACCTATAATAAGAATACAGGCAATAAGCTTTATGGCAAGTTTGAACTGCAATACGATGTATTGAAAAACCTGAAGCTGAGCTCCCGATTTGGCTACACCAAATATGATGGCAACTCCAAATCTTTCAGCCCATTAGCTTTTTATGGACCGCTTAACGTGGAGAATTCCATGAATGCAGATGGCTCTACCGTTACAGGCAAGCATAACAGCGTATCGCATGAAAAGGCCAGCAACTTTAACTACACCTGGGAAACGTTTGGCAACTATAATTTCAACGTGCTGACAGATCACCATTTTGAAACAGTACTGGGATTCTCATTAGCTAAAACATCGGGTAATGCAGCCGGTGCCACCAGGCAGGATGTACCCTTTAACTCCTGGGAGTTTGCAGACTTCACCGCAGCTACCGGGAACAATTCTGCCACCAATACCAATGCGATGAGCGGGTATTACTACCAGTATTTCAGGAGAAATCTCTCCTATTTTGGACGCATGAACTATGATTACAGGGATAAATACCTGGCATCTTTTACTGCACGCCGCGATGGCTCCTATGCATTTGGTAAGGATAATAAATATGCCAATTTCTTCTCCGGTTCTCTAGGATGGGTAGTAAGCCGGGAAGACTTCTTTCATAGTGAATTTATAGATCTGTTTAAGATCAGGGGTAGTTATGGCTCAATAGGTAATGAGAATGTAAACCCACAATATATAGGTATCATTACGGGTGGTCCGAGCTATGATGCCATGGCCAACAGTAATGGATATACTTTTGGCGATATTTTTTACCCGGGATCTACAGTAGGATCTGCAGCCAACGATGCGTTGAGATGGGAAAAGCAATTGCAGGCGAACATCGGGTTTGACCTTAATTTCTCTCATAACCGTTTCTCAGTATCCGCAGATTATTTTCAGAAAAAAGTGGATGGTCTTCTTTTCACCCCTTCTGCTTCATTATACCTGGGTACAGTACCTATTCCGACCGCTAATATCGGATCCACCGAAAGTCATGGTGTGGATATGACATTAGGTTATAATGACAGGTACGGAAAGAATTTCGCTCTTTCCACTTCACTGACCTTTACTACTGCCAAGAATAAAGTGACAGCCACCAACAGCGACGGCACAGCCAAGATCTTTGGTGGAGGTTATTTCAATGGCCAGTCACAAACTGTAACTGTATTCGAGAAAGGCTACACCCCGGGCTATTTCTATGGTTACAAAACCAATGGATTATTCCAGACTGCTGAAGATATCAGTGCTTCTGCCGCACAGAACGGCGCCCAACCTGGTGACATTCGATTTGTAGATGTAAATGGTGATAAAGTGATCACCGCGGCTGACCAGACCAAGATCGGTGATCCATTTCCTGATTTTACTATGGGATGGAGCCTGAACCTGGACTTCAAGAACTTTGATTTCAATGCTTTCACTTATGCTTCTGTAGGCAACGATATCTACAGGGCTTATGAAAGAAACGCCAACTACTCCAACAAATTCAGGGGTGTGCTGGACAGGTGGACCGGTCCCGGAACTACCAACGAGGCTACCAACCCGAGGTATTCCTTTACTGATGCCAACAGCAATATCCGTGTCTCTGACAGGTATGTGGAAGATGGCTCTTTTGTAAAGATCAAGAACCTGCAGTTGGGCTATACTTTCCCACAGGGCGTAACAAGGAATGTATTCAGCAAGCTGAGGGTGTATGTGCAGGTGAAAAATGCCTATACGTTCACTAAATATTCAGGTTATGATCCTGAGATTTCCGGGGGCATACTGGATACAGGCGTGGACCGCGGTGCTTACCCACAGCCAAGGGTTTACTCATTTGGCGTTGACATCAAATTATAAACTTGCAACAAACTACTATAATGAAGAACAATCATATAAAAATACTCAGTGTGCTGCTGGTAATGGCACTGCTGACGTCATGCAAAAAATGGGTGGATTATAACCCGCATGAAGATTTTAAGATCACCGAACAGGATTACCTGAAATCTGAAAGCGATTACCGTACCATGGTGATCAGCGTATATACCCCACTGCAATGGATCAACCAGGTGGTACCTATCGGCGAAATCGCATCTGACAATGCAGTAAGTGGCGGCGAGAATGCTTCGGACGTACTGTCGCTGCAGCAAATAGATGATTATACCACTACCCCTGTGAACTCCACGCTGACAGAGATATGGAGATCTGCCTATGAAGGCATCAACAGGGCCAATTATATGCATCAATACAAGGCCGCTAACCTGGCTGGCCAGGCAGTGGATTTTGCCGGTAAGGAAGCACTGTACGGTGAAGTATACTTCTTAAGGGCATACTATTATTTCACGCTGGTGAAAATGTTTGGTGATGTGCCCCTGTTCACCGAGAAAAGACTGAGCCTGTCAGATTCCAAAACATTGCAAAGAGCATCAAAGACTGAAGTGTATAAGCAAATAGAGGCTGACCTGACCCAGGCCGTATCGGTATTACCGGCCATTCAAACTCAGAAAGGAAGGATCACCAAGTATGCCGCGCAGGCCATGCTGGGCAAGGTGTATTTATACCAGAATAAATTTGAAGCTGCAGCAGCCATGTTGGAGAATGTGATCTCTGCCAATGCCTTTACCCTGGTAGATAATTTTGGTTCTATCTTTTTAGCCAGTGGCGAAAATGGTCCAGAATCAGTTTTCGAGATCCAGTATTCCAACACTTCCCCTTATTATAACTGGGGCGGTGCTACAAGAGGTCAAGGCAACTATGCCGTGCAGCAAACAGGTATCAGGGGTTTGAACGGATCGGCACAAATGCCTTATGCCGCAGGTTGGAGCACCAACCTGCCTACCCAGGACCTGGCCAATGCTTACCAGGCGGGCGATCAGCGTAAGGATGTTACCATCCTGGATATTGAAGCCTACAAAGCTGCTCATCCTGATTACAATATTACCTACCAGGTGGCACCTTATAAGAATACAGGATTGTATAACCAGAAGTACCTGCCCCGCAAGGGCGAGACATCCGGACAATTGGAGCTGAACTATACCAACAATTTCAGGATCATTCGTTATGCTGATGTATTGTTAATGGCTGCTGAAGCCTATAACCGTTCGGCTACCCCCAATGATGCCAAAGCACAGGAATACCTTAACAGGGTACGCCGCCGCGCATTTGGCGATAACCTGCATGATATAACTGCTACAGGAAGTGCTTTGACGCAGGCTATCTGGGATGAAAGAAGACTGGAACTAGGCATGGAAGGTGATCGTTTCTTTGACCTTGTAAGAACTGGCCAGGCCAAACTGAAGCTGCCCAAATTCGTTGTAGGAAAGAATGAGGTATTCCCTATTCCACAGCAAGAAGTAAACATTTCAGGACTCACTCAAAATAATGGGTACTGATCACTAACACTATTAAAACTTACAGCATGAACGCATCAAAATATATAATTGGAGTTGCAATGGCGGCCCTGGCTGTGATGCCAGGATGTAAGAAGGAAGAATACAATGATGTTTCTTTTGTACAATCCGCTTCTGCCCCCGGCCAGCTATCAGCGTTTTTTGATATAACCCAGGACAATACAGGCCTGGTGACCATCACTCCCAATGGCGAAGGTGCCAGCTCTTACCAGGTTTTTTATGGTGATAACACCACTACCCCTGTGAGCATTGAGCCAGGTAAAAACACACAACACGTCTATGCCGAAGGTGTGTACAACGTGAAGATCGTGGCCATGGGATTAAATGGCAAAACAACAGAAGCCACCAAACAATTGACCGTTTCCTTTAAGGCTCCTGAAAACCTGGAAGTGACAGCCGCTGCTGATGCTTCCAACCAGTTCAAATACACAGTATCGGCCAAGGCCAATTATGAGACAGTATTCAAGGTGTATTTTGGCGATGTGGCCAATGAAGTGCCCCAGTCATTTTTAGAAGGAGAAAGCATTTCTCACACTTATGCAAGTGTAGGCACCTATACCATCAGAGTAGTAGCACTAAGCGGTGGTGCAGCCACCACGGAGTTTACAAAGGAAATTACTATTGTGGATCCCATCCTGCTCCCACTCACATTTGAATCCACCACATTAAATTATGCCTTCATCAATTTCGATGGTGGTAACACTACTGTAGTTGCCAATCCACATGTAGGTGGTATCAACACCAGCGCAAAAGTGGGCAAGATGGTTAAAAACCCAGGTCAGGTTTGGGGCGGCAGCGTGATCAAACTGGGCGAACCAATTAATTTCTCTGCCAACAAGATCTTCCGGATGAAGGTGTATTCACCAAGGGTGGGTGCCAAGGTTTTATTGAAGGTGGAAAATCCTTCAGATGGTTCGATCAGCTATGAAAAAGAGGTAGCCACCACCGTGGCCAATGCCTGGGAAGAATTAGGATTTGATTACAGCGCCATCAATACCAATAATGTGTACCAGAATATTGTATTGATATTTGAACTGGGCACTGTTGGAGATGGTACAAATAACTTCACTTTCTATTTTGACGATATCAGGCTGACGAACAGCATGCCTGTTCCACCCAGTGCCGCTCCTATTTCATTACCTGTAACTTTTGATGATCCGGCAGTGAACTATTCTGTGACTGATTTTGGCAATAACCAGACAGTTGATGCTGTAGATCCAACCAATGCATCCAATAAAGTGAAGAAGACCACCAAACCAAATGGTGCTGAAACCTGGGCCGGTACTACCATAGGCACTCCGGTGGGCTTTGCCACTGCCATTCCTTTGACGGCTACTTCTTCACTTATGAGTATGAGGGTATACTCCCCTGCAGCAGGAATTCATGTGAGGTTGAAAGTTGAGGACCATAACAACAGCTCAAGGTCAATAGAAACAGAGGCAATTACTTCTGTAGCCAATGGCTGGGAAACGTTGGTATTTGATTTCAGCAATCCTGTCGCAGGCACCTCGGCTTTTAACAGTGCCTACACATACGATAAGGCTTCCGTTTTCTTTGATTTTGGAAATGCAGGAAACGGAAAAGTGTTCTATTGGGATGATGTGAAGATGGCAGTGGCTGCACCACCAGCTACCACGCTGGGTTTGCCCCTGGACTTTCAATCATCTACCTTGAATTATGCCTTTACGAATTTTGACGGAGGAAACGTGAGCGTAGTGAACAACCCTGATGCTTCAGGTATCAACACCAGCAGCAAAGTAGCCAAAATGGTGAAGAATGCCGGTCAACCATGGGCAGGTAGTTACATTACCCTGGACAATCCTATTGACTTCTCTACTCAGAAAACCTTCAAGATGAAGGTATACTCTCCGCGTGTAGGTGCTAAGGTATTGCTGAAGGTGGAAAACCTGACCAATGGTGGTATCAGTTATGAAAAGGAAGTGACCACCACTACTGCCAATGTATGGGAAGAGCTGACATTTGATTACAGTGGAATCAATGCTTCCAACTCTTATCAGAAACTGGTATTAATCTTTGACAATGGTACAATGGGTGATGGCTCTGCCAACTTCACTTATTATTTTGATGACATCAGACTTAATTAATTTCAAAATATAACTGTATGAATAGTACAATAAAAACCATTGCATTGCTTTTTCTGGCCACAGCCGGTATCAGCAGTTGCAAAAAAACAGAATATCAATTTGGAGAATTGAAGACACCGAGCGGATTGGCTCTTACAGCTACCGTGGCAGGTGTGGATGCCAACAACCCTGATGGCAACGGCACTGGATCCGTGGTCATATCTACCAACGCTACCAATGCCATTACTTATAATATTGATTTTGGCGATGGGACCAAACAAATGGTTCCAACCGGCACCATCAATTATAAATACACCACTCCTGGCACGCATGAATATACCATTACAGCTAATGCCATTGGTACAGGTGGCAATACCTCTACGATCAGTAAAAAAGTGAAAGTCTTTGTTGCTTTTGAAATACCGGCAAATATCATTCAGTTCCTTACAGGCGGTTCTTCCAAAACCTGGATGACTGCCAATGAAGAACCCGGACACGTAGGTGTAGGGCCAGCTGACGGGTTCTCTCCTATCTGGTATGCCGCCACGCCTAATCAACGTGCGCAATGCCTGTATGATGACGAGATCACTTTCACAAAAGATGCGAATAATAACATCACCATGACAATAGATAATAAAGGGCAATCCTTTTTTATAGGTGCAGCCACCGGTTTTTATGGTACAGGTGGTGGTGATGATTGTTATAATATCGATGTATCCACACCCAGGAAGCTGGCCTTTATGGGGGCTACCTCGGCCTCTACTCCTGCCAATTCCACACGGATACAGTTTGTGGTTCCAGGTAATGGGTTGATCAATTTTGGAACGGGCGGCAATACTTACGAGATCCTGTCCATTTCAGAAAGCCTGGTTCAATTACGTAATATCGGGATTGATGGCAATGCCTGGTACCAGATTTTAAAAGCGAAATAAAAGTAAAGGAGGATAAGTCCAAAAGTCTTATCCTCCTTTTTATACTGTTGCAATTAAATATAAAAAATGAGATCTATGCCCTTTTATATCCTGGCCATTTTGCTTGCATTGTTTTCGTGCAGTAAAAAATCGAACCCGTCCACTCAAAACCCTGCGCCTTCGAACCTGGTGGTCAATGCCAGTGTGAGTTCAGATAATAGTGGCAATGTAAGCTTTACAGCTACTGCCACCAACGCAGTGAGCTATGAATATGATTTTGGCAATGGTATTTACCAGACCGTTTCCACAGGCATTGTTACCTACCGATATCCGAATGGAGGCACTTATACTGTAAATGTAACAGCCAAAGGATCGGGTGGGCAAACCATTTCAAAATCCTTACAGGTTACAGTGGCTACAGCACTTGGGCTGGTGTGGTCAGATGAATTCAATACGAACGGGACTCCCGACCCTGCTAAATGGGGATATGACCTGGGCGCTGGTGGCTACGGCAATAACGAATTGCAGTATTATACCAACAGGCCTGAGAACGTGATCGTTGAAAATGGAGTATTAAAGATCAAGGCGATCAAGGAAAACTATAACGGTGCTGCTTATACTTCTGCCCGTCTTTTATCAAAAGGTAAGTTTGCCTTTACCTATGGAAAGGTGGAAGTGAGCGCCAAACTGCCAGCTGGTGTAGGCACATGGCCCGCCATCTGGATGCTAGGGGCTAACAGCAGTACAGTAGGCTGGCCTGATTGCGGTGAAATAGATATCATGGAGCACCGTGGGTATGAATTGAATAAAATATTTGGCACCTTTCACTACCCTGGCCACTCTGGTGGTAACGCAGATGGTAACACGAAAATGATCAGTAATGCCACAACAGCATTTCATAAGTATTCCCTGGACTGGTCTGCTACAGCTATAAAGATCTATGTAGATGACCAGTTGGTGCATTCACTTGCCAATTCAGCAGCCATTCCTTTCAACCACGACTTTTTCTTCATACTAAACGTAGCTATGGGCGGAACTTTTGGAGGCTCAGTGGATCCCAATTTTTCTAATGCCACTATGGAGGTAGATTATATAAGGGTATATAAATAAGAAAAATACAGAAGGGTAAAACAGGATCAAATTCGATGCTGATAGACAGCATCAACCTTCTTTATGTCTTGCCTTCCCTGTTCTTTGGTAAAGATTCTATCATCATTAAATCTGGAACTTATGTTTCACTATAAACAAAAGATATTCACTGCCTTCCTGCTGGTTGGGACGATGATCAGCAGCCTGGCAAGCCATGCCCAGGAGTTCAAAAAGCTGGTTTGGGCCGATGAATTTAATTACAGCGGACTGCCGGACAGTACAAGGTGGAGTTATGATATTGGCAGGGGCTGTCCTGACAACTGTGGCTGGGGCAACAGGGAATTGCAATACTATACCGTGAAGCGCCCGGAAAATGCAAGAGTGGAAAATGGTCAACTAATAATTGAAGCAAGGAAGGAAAAGTTTGCAGATGCCAACTATACATCAGCCAGGCTGTTATCGAAAAATAAAGGAGATTGGAAATATGGCCGCTTTGAAATAAAGGCCAGGATCCCTGAAGGTAAAGGGATGTGGTCTGCCATCTGGATGCTGCCCACCAAATGGGAATATGGGGGTTGGCCACATAGTGGTGAAATAGATATTATGGAAAACGTAGGTTACCTGCCTGATTCCCTTTATGGTACTGTGCACACAGGTGCATACAATGGCATGCTTGGCACTCAAAAAACAGGTGGAGTGCTTCGCAATGATCTATCCAAAGCCTTCCATGTTTACGCCATGGAATGGAGGGAAGATGCCATCTCCTTCTTTATTGATGGAGAGAAATACCATGTGTTCAACAAAGAAAACAAAGACAGTGAGGCCTGGCCTTTTGATAAGGATTTCCATGTGTTGCTGAACATTGCCGTTGGAGGCGATTGGGGAGGAAAAATGGGTGTGGATGACAGCTACTTTCCGCAAAAGATGGAGATAGATTATGTAAGGATCTATCAATAAATGAATAAGCAGTAAAATAAAGCGTGTTTTCAGTGTTCAGTTACGGAGGGTGAGACGAAAGTTTCACCTTTCCGTTTTTTCGTCTATGCTTATTAACGTTTTATGCGGGTAAATAAACATGCACAGAATTATATTTGATAAAAGCCCTGGTAATACCATGAGGATTGTTTTCCTGTTGCTGGTAGTTATATGCACTATAGTTTCACATGCTCAACCAACGGGGAGTAATATACCTGTTGACACCCTGCCCCTTTCACAGATAGATATTCCCATCAGGGTAAGCTTATACTCTATTCTGAAGCTGGCAGAAAGAAATGTGGATACCGTCTTTACTTCTCCAAACTATCCCAATGATTGGGTGCAGTCAGATTGTGCTACCCGCTATAAATATCATTTCAGGCGGTCGCCATTAAAAATGAAAATGAGTGGCACCACCCTGGACATGGGCTTTACAGGCTATTACCAGATCATTGGTGCCACACGGGCTTGTGCCGGCAATACTGTATTCTCGCCCTGGACGCCTGCATGCAGGTGTGGATTTGATGAACCCGAAAGGCGCGTGAATATCGGTTTCAGGAGCCAGTTCAACCTATTACCCAATCTTATATTAAAGACAAAGGTGACTCGTACAGAACCTCAGCCCCTGGATAAATGCGCTGTGTGTTTTTGGGGGCAGGACGTTACCAATAGCGTCATGGAGGGACTGAAAGCAGAACTGGATCTTTCTAAAAAAACGATGGAGGATTCTTTTGGCACCTATAATTTAAGACCTTACCTGCAGCAAGCCTGGAATAAGATGAATGATGTCTATTCCATACCTGGTATAGGTTTTTTTAGTTTACATCCAAAAAGCCTGCGTATGGAAAAGATCAATGCACAGAATGATTTTCTGAACATCAATATTGGAATCTCTGCCACACCAGTGATCAGCTTTGAGAAACCCGATGAGACCATAACAGCAGTTCCAGACCTTTCCAGCGGCGATCATCCGGGCGGTTTTAATATAAACCTGGAAGCTGCCTTGCAATACGATTCGCTCAGCAAGGTTTTGAATGGGTACCTGGTAAATAAAAGATTCGATGTATCAGAAGGGCTATTTAAAAAACATATCATTATTCAAAATACAATGGTATCTGGCAATGAGCATGGTAATATGCTGATACGCCTGGATTTTAGTGGATCTTTTGAAGGAACGGCATTCTTTACAGGGAAACCAGTCTATAATGCCGGAAACAAAACAATAGAAGTGCAGGAAATGGATTATGACCTGCGCACCAAAAACCTGCTATTAAAAACCGCTAAATGGCTGTTTAATAATAAGATCATTTCGGAATTAAAAAAGTACACCTCCTTCAACATGGAAACTTATTATGCCACGGCTGCCACCAATATTAATACATGGCTAAATAAAGAATGGACCAAAGGGATAAAAGGAACAGGAGCAGTTACAAACATTAACCTCACTTCAGTAAAAGCCCTTCCTGAACATTTGCTGATTCGCAGCAATTGCCAGGGGGAACTGGCGGTAGCTGTTACTGAACTGGCACCTGGCTTTTAGCGCTCACGGGCTTGCCTTCCAGGTTTTTGTTGCCAACACGAAAAGAAAAATGACGCTGTGAAAAATAGCTGAAGCAGATTACAATAACTGTGGTGATGATTTGGGAGGGAGTTGGAAACCAGCCAAAAGATTCAACAAACAACTTCAGGCAAAAGTAATTGATGGTCATACTTCCCATTACTACAAGGAAATAACGGAATAATTGAATACGCCTTCTAAGCTGGGAGCCCTGAAAAACCACGAACATACTTAAGTAAAAGCCTATAGGGAAGGTGATAAAAAAGGCAATGAATAAAGCTGCTATGTGAGGCTTAAAAGCAATAAAACCAAGATCAAGTACCTCCTTGTGCAAAATGAAGTTATAGGAAAGAAAATAGATCAGCAGGCTTAGAAGCGTATTCCCACCTCCACAAGCTGCATAATGATAGGTTTGTAAAGGCATGATCCGCCTGAAAAGCGGGTAAAATATATCCAACACATTGAAAATGGACCTCCTGACCTTATGGTGGATCTTGCGCATGGAAGTTGCGAAAATAAAAGCTATTTCGGGAGAATCTGCATACAATTCGTTAAGTATGGATAAACTGTCGGGAGGCGCTCTGCTTTCGATTAATTAAATTGCGGCGCAAACAGGAACAGACCCGTATGAGTTTAATACAACAAATCAAGGAAACAACAGCCATAGCTCTTTCCGAATCCTTTGGCCTATCCATTCAGCCAGGAGAGATTACGGTGAACCAGACAAAGCCGGAATTTGAAGGAGATTACACCATTGTGCTTTTTGGACTGGTAAAGCAACTGAAAAAGACGCCCGACCAGTTGGGAAAGGAATTGGGTGATGTGCTGGTGGCTAACAACCAACAATTATTTGCCTCTTATAACATCATTAAGGGTTTCCTGAACCTTACAGTGACTAATAAATATTACACTGCCTTTCTTAAAGATCAGGGCCAACAGGTAGTAAGACCCAAGGCCGGCGGACTCAAAGTGATGGTGGAGTATTCCTCGCCCAATACCAATAAACCCCTTCATTTGGGTCATTTACGCAATAACTTTTTAGGTTGGAGTGTGGCCGAGATACTTAAGGCCAATGGACACGATGTAATGAAAACTTGCATTGTAAATGACAGGGGTATACATATCTGTAAGAGCATGGTGGGCTGGCAGCTATTTGGTAAAGGTCAGACCCCGGAATCTACAGGCATTAAGGGCGATCACCTGGTGGGTGATTATTACGTGCAGTTCAGCAACGAGCTGAAAAAAGAAACACAAGCATTAATAGAACAGGGGCTTTCTAAAGAAGAAGCAGAAAGAAAAGCGCCAATCATGCAAAAGACCCAGCAAATGCTGGTAGACTGGGAGGCTGGAAAGCCTGAGGTGATAGCGCTTTGGAAGACCATGAATGAATGGGTGTATCAGGGCTTTGACGTTACTTATAAAACAATTGGCAGTGACTTTGACAAAACCTATTATGAAAGCAATACCTATTTGCTGGGACGGGAGTTTGTTGAAAAGGGATTGCAGAAAGGAGTCTTTTATAAAAAGGAAGATGGAAGTGTATGGATAGACCTTACCGATGAGGGATTAGATGAAAAGCTGGTGTTGCGCAAAGATGGAACATCGGTGTATATTACCCAGGATCTGGGGCTTGCTGATCAGAAATATGAGGAGTTTCACTATGACAAGAGTATATATGTGATTGGTGATGAGCAGAACTACCATATGAAGGTGCTTAAACTCATTTTAAAAAAGCTGGAAATGCCATACGCAGAAGGCATTTACCATTTGAGTTATGGGATGGTGGAACTGCCTACCGGGAGAATGAAAAGCCGTGAAGGCACTGTAGTGGATGCTGATGACCTGGTTGCGGAAATGATCAGGGAAGCGGAAAAGAAGACCTCAGAGAAAAGCAAGGTGGAGGATTTTTCTGAAGCAGAATTGCAATCGCTTTACAGCATGATCGCTTTGGGAGCGCTGAAGTTCTTTTTGCTGAAAGTGGATCCTAAAAAGAAAATGGTATTTAATCCTGAAGAATCGATCGATTTTCATGGTTTTACCGGTCCTTTTATTCAATATACACATGCACGGATCAAATCTATTCTCAGAAAGGAATCTATCAATGAAGCTTTTTCAATTGAAGCAGCTACGCTCCTGCCGCTTGAGAAGGAATTATTATTACTGCTGGAGCAATACCCGGATATTATTCAACAGGCTGGCCTGGAGTATAATCCCTCTTCTATTGCCAACTACATTTACAGTGTAGCACAAACCTATAATACTTTTTATACAGCGCATAGCGTGTTGAGGGCGGAAAATGAAGAGAAAAAACAATTGCGATTAAGGCTCTGCCAGGCAACAGCCACCATCATAAAAGATGCTATGCACATGCTGGGAATACAGGTTCCCGAAAGAATGTAATCATAACTTCTCCTATAAAGCAAAAAAGGGAACCATGCAAATGGTTCCCTTTTTATTTCAAAGAATATTTTAAAATCCCCCAGGCATCTCTTTTTTCTGCTTAAGGTTTTGAAGGCTTGGGTCCATTTCAATAGCCTTATCACACAGATCCATTCCTTTTTGTTTTTCACCTTTTCTTTGGTAACACATGCCGATCATGTAAAGCGCCTCGGCATTTTGTTTATTAGCTGCCAACACCTCATCGTAATAGTTTATGGCATCATCATATTTTTTAGCATTATAATACGCTTCGGCAATTGTATATAACAGGTTCAAATCACTTGGTCTTAAGCGTAAAAGATCTTGTAAAACGCCAATACCTTCATTGAACCGGCCGGCATTGATATAGGCTGTAGCCAGGTTCTGCATATAGTTATTATCTTTTTTCAGGCCTTTTTCAGCCGCTTCCAGCATGTACTTTAAAGAGTTTTGATCATCATTCATGGCATAATAAATCAATGCCATTTCGTAAGTCCAATAGGACTGCGAGGGGTTCAGTTTTACTGCTTTTTGAAAGTATGGAATAGCCCGTGAATAGTTCTGCATATCGGCATAGGCCTTAGCCACCATATAGGGAATGTCTGCATTTTGATCATCTTCTTTCGCAGCCACTTCCAGGAATTTTATTGCATTTCCCAGGTCTTCTTTTTCATAATAGGCCTTTCCCACATAAAAGGAGGTCTTTGAGGCCGGGCTTATTTTATTAAGTTCCCCAGCGTACCTGATGGCATCATCAAACTGGCGCATATTAAAAGACAAGAGCATTAATTGGCGATAGGTGCTGTCTGTTTTATCGCCCAGTTCGGCAAGTAGCCTGAATTGGTCCCGCGCCTGGCCATACCTACGAAGGTCGAGGTAGGCGGCTGCCAATTGGCCCACCACTTCTTTATCTGATTTATTGTATTGAAAAGCTTTTTCAAATTGCTTTAAAGACTCCAAACGGCGTCCTTTTTCTTTTTCTTCTACACCTTTTTGTAAAAAATATTGGGAACTATCTGTCTGGGCAAAAACAGAAAAAGATAAGCCCATTAAAGCTCCTGCAAGGATCACTTTCAGCATAGGATATTGTTTTGTGGTTCTTCGCTCCCGAAAATAAAAAATAACTCCGGTAATTGCCAGTGGTATGCCGATTTTTAATGATATTTTACATAAAAACCTGTAGAAACACACCGCTGGAAAAGAGCGGCCAACAGACAACTCTTACTTCAATATAAGGCCTGCCAGCGGGGGCAGGTTGATAGTTAAACGGTATTTTCCTTCTTCTTTGTCCAGGGTTTCCAACCTGAGATCAGGGTTATAAATATTTCCTGACCCCCCATATTTTTCAGCATCCGAATTGAATATTTCCTGGCTGTATGGCCTGTTAATGTCTACTACCCAATTCATCCTAACAACAGGTGTCAGGTTTAGGATTACGAGCAGGCTGTCTTCCTCATTCCGTCCTTTTCTTTTATATACCACCACACATTCATCGCGGTGGTTCAGGTCAACCCATTCAAAACCATGAGTATTAAACTGGTTTACATATAAGGCTTCTTCAGAAATAAGCAAATGGTTGAGATCCCTGACACAGAGCTGAAGCTTTTTATGTATGGGATGATCAAGCAGGAACCAATCGAGTTCGGATTTATAATTCCATTCTGATGTTTGGCCAAATTCGCTACCCATGAACAATAACCTGGCGCCTGGATGGGTCCACATATAAGTATATAAAGTGCGCAGGTTGGCGAACTTCTGCCATTCATCTCCCGGCATTTTATAGATCATGGGTGATTTACCATGAACCACTTCATCATGACTGATAGGAAGCATGAAATTTTCATTATAATAATACATCATGCTGAACGTAAGTTTGTTCTGATGTTCCTTACGGAAAAGCGGATCGATCTTGAAATAATCCAGCGTATCGTGCATCCAGCCCATCATCCATTTCATTCCAAAGCCAAGACCTCCTTCGAAAGTGGGCCTGGAAATGCCGGGCCAATCAGTGGCTTCTTCGGCAATGGTTTGTATATCATGGAAGTCCCTGAACAGGGTTTCATTGAGGTCCTTAATAAAGGCAATGGCTTCCAGGTTCCCATTACCACCAAATTCATTGGGTTCCCATTCTCCTTCGTTCCTGGAATAATCCAGCTTTAGCATGGAAGAAACTGCATCTACCCGGATGCCATCGATATGAAAAAGGTCGAACCAAAAGCGGGCACTGCTTATAAGAAATGATTTTACTTCTCCCCTCTTGTAATTGAATATATAGCTGTTCCAGTCTGGATGGAAACCTTTGCGCATATCTGCATACTCATAGGTGTGGGTTCCATCAAACATGAACAAGCCATGAGCATCATATGGAAAATGCGATGGCACCCAATCCAGGATCACCCCAATTCCTGCCTGGTGAAACCTATCGATGAGATACATAAAATCTTCGGGTGCCCCAAAGCGTGATGTGGGAGCAAAGAATCCTGTACATTGGTATCCCCAGCTTCCATCAAAAGGATGTTCCATGACAGGCATTAATTCCACATGCGTAAACCCCATCTCTTTCACATATGGCACCAGGAGTTCGGCAATTTGCCCGTAACTATTATACGATTCTTCATTATACCTGTCCGGGCGCATCCAACTGGCTAGGTGCACTTCATAGACACTCCAGGGAGCTTCCAGTGAATTATGCTTTTTTCTTTCCTTCATCCACTGTTCATCATTCCATTGGTAATCAAAATCCCAGGTAATGGAGGACGTCAGGGGTCTTTTTTCCCAATAGTTGGCAAAAGGATCTCCTTTTTCCGTTTCCTTTCCTTCATATCCCCGGATATTGTATTTATACAATTCGCCTTTAGGAATTCCGGGAATAAACCCTTCCCATATACCGCTGTTATCCCACCTTGGTTGCAGCATGTGAGAGTCTTTATTCCAGTCATTAAAATTGCCTACTACTGTCACCTTAGTTGCATTGGGTGCCCACACACAGAAATAATAACCTTCTTTTCCTAACACTACCATTCGATGAGAGCCGAACTTTTTATACAGATTATAATGTGTTCCACTTTGGTAGGTTGAAATATCATCATCAAATAAAATGGAATAATTCCATACAGGCAGCGAGGTGTCAACAAAATTCCGATCCTCATATTTCTCATTTATGGTAGGAGAAAATCTTTCAATTGCTTCCCGGCTATTACCCATTTCTCCGAGTTGATTTGAACCATTTGAAACGTGCAGATGATCTGACATAAGTTGAATATTACCGTTTAAGTAAAGTTAACAAGTCAATAAGGTTTTTCATACTATTATTGTTAACGATAAACCAAGCACTCCTGCATCATGAGAAAAATCTTAACCGGATTGTTCCTGATAATCCTGAATCAGCTGGCCTTAGCTCAACAATCATCAGTGTCCGGATCTGTAACAGATACGTTAGGTAAGAAAAGCCTGACCAATGCAGTTGTCACATTACTTCAAAAAAAAGATTCCACCTTATACAAATTTTCACGCACTGATAAAGCAGGAAATTTTTCAATGGCCAATGTGGACACGGGGAAATATGTATTACTGGTTAGCTATCCCGGTTTTGCCGATTATGCGGATGAAATCATTATAAATTCCGGATCAAAGACTTCATTAGGCACTATTCCATTAACATTGAAATCGCAATTACTGGACGCTGTAGTAATCAGAAGTGCAGGGGCTATCCGGATCAAAGGAGATACAACAGAATTCGTTGCAGATAGCTTCCATGTAAAGGATGGTGCCACCGTTGAAGAATTATTAAAAAAGCTGCCCGGTTTCCAGGTAAATAGTAAAGGAGAGATCACCGCCCAGGGGCAGCGCGTACAGAAAGTGCTGGTGGACGGAGAAGAATTTTTTGGAGACGACCCTACTATGGCTACCAAAAACATTGGCGCGAAGGCGGTTGACAAGGTGCAGGTATTTGATAATAAATCGGAACAACAAAACCTAACAGGTATATCCACTGGAACTGAAGGAAAGACGGTCAATATCAAGCTCAAAGAAGATAAAAAAACCGGGGCATTTGGAAAGGCAGAGATCGGTTCTGATTTTGATAAGTTGCTTGATGCCCGCCTGTTATATAACAAGTTTATAGGCAAAAGAAAACTCTCTGCTTATGGAACTAAAAGCAAAACCAATACTGGTAGCCTAAACTGGCAGGATCAAAGAAAACTGGGTTTTGAGAATGATTTTGAGTATGATGAATTAAGTGGTTATTATTTCAGTTTTGGTACATCAGATGATTTTAGCGACTGGAGTTTAAGGGGGTTGCCCGACGCATATACGGCAGGAGCCTTGTATATCGATAGGTGGAACAATGACAAACAGGCAATAAATGGTTCTTACCGCTTTAACAGGCTTGGCACCAGTAATATTGCTTCCAAATACACTCAAAGTATTATTCCGGGAAGGTTGATCAATACAAATACCCAGACCAGGTCTAATGGTCTGAATCAACAGCACGCTGTAAATTTTAAATATGAATGGAAACTGGATTCACTGGCTTCCTTAAAATTTGTTACTGCTGGTACCAGGAAAGCCACTAACTCATTCAACAACACGAACACAGATATTACGAACGCCACCGATAATAAAGAAACGATCAACCAGGGCAATACGTCCTACGATTCCAAACGCGTTCAAAGCGATAACCAGATCCAATACAAACAGTTGTTTCATAAAAAGGACAGGCAGTTATTGACCACCGTTCGTTTTGGTGTTACCAATGATGATCAAAAGAATTTTATTTATTCACATGCGGACTTTTATACAGGCGGAAACCTTGATTCTTCAAAACTGCAGGACCAGCAAAAGATCAATAATGGCAGCTCTACCACCATGGGTGCCAAGGTTACTTACGTTGAACCACTAAATGACAAGTGGAGTCTGGCTACAGAATATAGCTATAACCGGAATAATTCTACCTCTCATAAAAATACCTTTGATAAAGACTTTAATGGAAAATATGAGATCCTGAACCAGGCATTCAGTAACAACTTTGATCTTACTGCCAATTCTAATAGCGGTACCTTGATAGCCAAATACGTTTATAAGAAGTTCCGTATGGCTTTTGGCTCAGGTTTGTCATCTATTAAATTAAAGCTGAACAACCTGGACCATACTAGTTTTTCCAACTACAACTTTACCAACTTCACTCCACAAGCTTCTATTAGCTTCAGGCCTAAGCAACAATCAGGTATTGGTATCAATTATCGTGGAACTACCCGCCAGCCTACAATCGATCAATTGCAACCCATCCGTGATAATAATGACCAGCTCAACGTAGTGATTGGAAACCCTGATCTTAAGGTGGGATTCAACCATAACCTGTCCTTATTTTATAATAGCTATAAAGTGTTAAGCGCAAGAGGCATTTGGGTGAACCTGGGCATCAATTTTACTGATAATGCAATCACCCAGGATAACACCATTGATGCTTCCGGAAAGAGAATTTTCAAACCAGTGAATGTTAATGGCAACAATAACTGGTATTTGTGGAGTGAATGGAATAAAGGAGAAGGAGAAAAGAAATTTAACCATACCGTCAGGCTAAATGGTAATGGAGGAAGAAATATCAACTTTATAAATGGCCAAAAGAATCAGACCGATTACTATCATTATGAAATAGCTTATGGAATCCGTTATGAGTTTCCTGAGAAATATAGTTTTTATATAAATCCCTCATTAGAATATAATGCTTCCAAGTCCTCATTAAACCCCAACTTAAAGAATAATTATTTTGCTTATGGTGGTGAAACAGAGGGATATTTGATGTTGCCAGGAAAACTGGAATTGAATACAGAATGCAAATTTCAACTGTACCAGCAATTAGCGGCATTTGCCGGAAATAGAAATATCACTATCTGGAATGCAAGCCTCTCCAAAAAGGTATTTAAGGACAAGTCCGGAAAGTTTATCCTTGCTGCTAATGATATACTTAAGAAAAACCAGGGATTTGACAGAAGCATCAACAGCAGCATGATCAGTGAAGAGCGCTTCCAGCGAATCAGCAATTATTATATGCTTAAGTTCGAATGGTCCTTTAATAAAATGCCAGGTCAAAAATAATATCATGAAAAAACTATTATTTATACTATCCATATTGGCCACAACTATTACAGGTTGGAGCCAGGCCTTCCACCCTGCTGTAAAAATTGAATTTGAGAAAGTTGTTTACGTCAGGCAGTTGTACAAAGAACTGGAACCGGAATGGTATGAGCGCATCAAGGATCGCTTACCCCAACTGGCAACCAGTTATTTTGATTTTATAGGTGATACTTCCCGGTCCATTTATAAGCCAGGCAGGGAAGTAAAAGTTGATTCCCGGTCCTGGTACCAGGGGATCGCCGATAAAAATGTGGTCTATAACGATTACAAGACTGGAACCACCATTACTCAAAAACCAATTTTTGAGGAAACCTTCCTGGTACAGGACAGTTTACAAAAGATCAAATGGAAGCTTACCAGCGACACACGAAATATAGCAGGTTTTGATTGCCGCAAAGCCATTGGGCTGATAGATGATTCTATTGCCATATTTGCCTTCTATACAGACGAAATATTAATCAATGGCGGACCTGAAAGCGCCAATGGGCTACCAGGGATGATATTGGGACTGGGTATGCCACGCATCCATACTACCTGGTTTGCCACAAGGGTTGAGGTAAATGGTTTGAATTTTAATGCAGTCACTCCTGCCACAAAAGGAAAGAAAGTGGATCGCAAGACTATGATCAGTTCTATAGACAAAGTGCTAAAGAACTGGGGAGATTACGGAAAGAATATGGTCTGGAACTTTGTTATTTGACAAGTTCCAGTATCCATATGGTCTTAGCCGGCACCTTCCATTGACTATTCAAATCCTCAAGCTTTTTGTTGGTAATATTTCTGGCACCGGAGAAACTCTTGGTCCTTTCAGAAAAACGTTTGGGATCAATGCTCTTTTCTTCATTGGCTGTATTCATCACCACCATTACTGTTTGTTTATCGTCATACCTGAAATAGGTATATACCCAATCTTCAGGTACATATTGCATCAGCTTTCCTGTTTTAATGGCTGAAGAAGACCTTCTATAATTAGCAATGATCCTTGTCCAATTAAATACTTCGTTTTCTTTAGCGGTTCTTCCCTGTGCAGTGAATTTATTACTGGAATCTTCTTTCCATCCTCCGGTAAAATCGCCGCGGACCAATCCATCTGGATTAGAAACTCCCTTACGTAATATCTCAGTGCCGTAATACAACTGGGGTATACCCC
>JAEZLJ010000006.1 GCA_023415275.1 Bacteroidota bacterium | reverse complement strand
AACCATTCTTGGTCGTCAGCAGGGAATTGCCACTTCAGATTCCGGAACTTTCCAATTAAAAGTCCCTGCCGACAAAGCTTTTGCCCTAATATTTTCCTACACAGGTTATAAAACCACACAGCAAAATTTCTTATTAAATGAGGGAGAATACGAACGGGTGTTAATCAGGTTGGAACAAGGCACAGCATTGCTCGAGGAGGTATTGGTAAAAGATCAGAGGGAAAGAACAGAAATAGGATTGATTAAACCAAATCCTAAATCCATCATTAATATTCCTTCTCCTGTAATGGGGGTTGAAAGCATGATTAAGGTTTTCGTAGGATCCAACAATGAACTCACTTCTCAATACAATGTTCGAGGTGGTAGCTATGATGAAAACCTGATCTATGTAAATGATTTCGAGATATTTCGTCCCTACCTGGTTCGTAATGGCCAACAGGAAGGTCTTAGTTTTATTAATCCCGAATTGGTCCGAAACATAAACTTTTATAATGGAGGATTCCAGGCCAGGTATGGCGATAAAATGAGCTCTGTATTGGACATACAATACAATAAACCCAAAAGCTCAGGAGGGTCTGCTTATATAAGTCTATTAGAACAAGGCTTTCACCTGGAAGGAATAACTGTAAAGAATAAACTTTCTTACCTGGTGGGAATTAGAAACCGTAACAACCAAAATATTTTAAAAGTCCAGGAAACCCAGGGCAGTTATACCCCATCATCTGCTGATCTGCAGGCCCTTATCAATTACCAGGTTAATGATAAATGGAGCTCGGAATTGCTGGGAAATATTTCAAGGACACAATTTAAAATGGTTCCTGAATTCAGTCAGTTGACGTCCAGTGTATTTTCTCCCTTTTTTACTGCCAATGTAGGCGTGGATATATATTTTGATGGGCGGGAGAAAGACCAGTATACCACCGCTATGTTAGGAGCATCTGCCACCTATCAACCCAATAATAAATTAAAGCTTAAATGGCTGGCCTCCCGTTTTGAAAATGATGAACAGGAGAATATAGATATAGCAGGGGCATACCTTTTTGGTGACAGGGATTTTGATAAAACCAGTACCTCCTATGGTGCAATCGTCAATCCACTAGGAGCAGGAATTAATCAAAATTTTGCCCGCAATCAGCTTAATATAGTTGATTACAACCTCTCTCATAAAGGAAGTTACGAATGGAACAAACATTTTTTCCAATGGGGAATAGGATATGATAAAACCAGCATTCAGGATAAACTTCATGAATGGGAATACCAGGACTCTGCAGGCTACTCACTACCCTATCAACCGAACCTTCTTAAACTAAATAAATTATTAAATGCATCAGCCAATTTGAACATTAATAAGTTCAATGGATATATTCAGGATAATATAGTCCTGCATAAACATGGGAACACTTATACATTCAATGGTGGAATAAGATTGAACTATAATGACTTAAATAATCAGCTACTCGTTTCACCGCGCTTTGGTTTATCCTGGAAACCCGCAGGCATAAAAGATATTGTCTTTAGAGCTGCTGCAGGAACCTACCATCAACCGCCTTTTTATCGAGAACTTCGACGCAATGATGGGACAATTAATACACAGCTGGAAGCTCAAAGAAGCAGCCAATACGTAATTGGTGCTGATTATAATTTTATAGGTCTTGGCAGACCCCTTCGCCTAACCACAGAAGCATATTTTAAGTATATGACCCATGTGGTTCCTTATGACATAGATAATGTACGCTTACGATATTTTGGAGAGAACCAGGCAAAAGCTTATGCCGCAGGGCTTGAGATGAGGCTCTTCGGAGAACTTGTCAAGGATGCAGAAAGCTGGTTGAGCATTGGATTAATGAAAACACGTGAAAATCTGGATAATGACTATTACACTAATTATACCCTGGATTCCACTTTCAAACCTATAGACAGTAACACAGTGGAAGGTGGATGGCTACGCAGGCCCACAGACCGCCTGATCACTTTTGGAATGTTTTTCCAGGATTATCTTGCTACCAATAAAAATTTCAAGGTTTATATTAATACGTTATATGGCTCAAATCTACCGTACAACATTCCAGGGAGTATTAAATACAGGAATGCCCTCCGGATTGATCCTTACATCCGTGTAGATATAGGATTCAGCGCTTTGTTACTAGATGCTGAAAAAACAAACAGGAGAAGCCATTCGCCATTTCGAAACTTTAATAATATTTGGGCAAGCCTTGAGATTTTCAACCTGATAGACCGACCAAACACAATTTCTTATTTATTGATAAAAGACTTTCAAAACAATGTGTTTACCATGCCCAATCGCTTAACACCCCGATTAGTAAATTTTAAGATCGTGGCCAGGTGGTAGCACTATGTTTTAGATAGTAGAATGATCTATTTTTTCTGTAACCAGAATTCATTTTTCCAATTAACGGCTGACTTTTCTGCTTTAGATAGCTCCGCATAGATATTATCCAGTTGTTCTACTGAAAGTGCGCTTTCCACATAAGGGAAAAATTCCCTTTCTTCAAAACGGATATGATCCCTGACCGCATCAGCTATCTGTAATAAATTCGCGGCATCAATGATAGACTCATTTATATGAATATATGCTTCTATTTCCTGGTGCTCGTTCAGCATTCTTTGAAGCATTGTGTCATCTGTAGGTAAGTACGCTGCTATTAATTGCTCTTCCTGCCAGAAGTGCTCCTGTAAGTGAGTTTTCCAAAACCATTGAACATATTCGCCAATAGTGTTGATGTCTGTGTAATTATTCAAACCCTGCCTGATCTTCCATCCAAATAAAAGACCATCATGATGCTCTTTGGATAGGGGTGTCAGTTGCGCACTTCGCTTGATAGGACCATTTTCATTTGACATATCCAAAATTAAGATGGATCCAGACTACTATATGAACTAAGAGCATTTAATATTTAGCACAATGAATCAGTATTATGTCCATTGCCATCCATAATACGTCTTCGGTTTAATATATTCATTTATAGAACAATATCTGTTTATAAAATAGTTTTAAATAGGTCAATTTACTTAGGGAGACTCGTATCGTCCTGTCATTTTACTAATAACAATTTTGTAAACGACAAAGGAAATAGGTTCCTCACGTGGATGAATGCGCATAGGAAATTGTTCAGGGGGCAAAGCAGTTACACTCATTTTTACATACAACATCCTTTGAACAAAGTCTTTCATGAGAAATTCTTTTTCCGAATCATCTATTACTTCCATATACTCACCCCATACCACTACAGATTTCCAATTATTAAAAGAATGTAATTCATCTACCAGGAAGCACACATTAGGATTTGAACGCATCATATCGATCTTCATTCCTTCTTTAGAATGAAGAATGATATCTACGCCGTTATAGAAATAAGAAATTGGAACCACATACACAATACTTCCATCAGTGCATCCGAGCCTTCCTATCATGTTGGTGCTTATTACAGCCTCTATTTCTGATTGAGTTAAAAAGCCCACCATAGTCAAATAGTTTATTAGTTCAATCGGACTTATAGGAGGTAGAGCGCTCCTGCAAGCTTTTTTGTTTTTCAAGCTTTTTAAAATAGCCCCTGAATAAAATATTTTTTTTAAGTGCTTCCATCAATTGATTAAATGATGCGGTGCCCTTCTCAATATTATCCATACTTGCATTCATCTTTACAACCAACCCCTGGTCTTTTAATAGGGCATTAGCTGTTCCCTTTCCGCTAGTAATATCCCGCTCTATATTGGCAACTAATGTATTGATATGGCCGGATAGCGTATCTGCCTGGGATCCTATGTTTCCTATTTTGGCAACCGCCAGTTCCAGGTTGAGAGCGAAAGAAGAATCTCTTAATAATCTACCCACCGATCCCTGCCCGGCTTTTACATCAGCCACCATCAATGACACGTCATGTACCAATAAATTAGCACCATCTGTGGCGATGCGTGCATTATTTAAGGATTTCCTCAAGTTGTTAGGAATACTCTTATCATTTAAAATATCCCATAACGCAATGCTGGCATTAATACGTTGAATGGCAGTTTTCAAACCTGAGGCCACAGTGGCTATATCCCTATTGGTTTGATCAAGTGTGGCAAGCATTGATTCAGTATCCACCGATTTGCTATTTGCTAATACATCTCCTTCTTCAACTACAGGTGAAACCGATCGCACAGGACTTATATTGATCAGTTTATTTCCCATAAGACCATCTGTACCTAGATTGGCCTTGGCATTTTTATGAATATACTTTTTCATTTTTGTCCTGATCAGCATTGTCACCTCAAGCGTTCCATCGTCTAAAACAGCTATAGATTTAACAGAGCCTGCGTTGATTCCGGAAAATCTCACTCCATTGCCTGGCACCAATCCATGAACGTCATCAAACCTTGTTTTAAGCACAAAGGTTGAACCAAAAAGATTTTGATTTTTGCCAATCATGTATAGCAATAGGATGAGAAAAAGCAATCCTGCTGAAACAAAAATGCCTAGCTTGATATGGTTAATTACTTTCTTTGCCATGCTATTTAAAAAATTGCTTGATCATGTGATCGTTTGATCGACTTAATTCTTCATAGCTTCCTTCTGCATAACATTTCCCATCTATTAGTACAACAATCCGGTCTGCGGTTAATTCCACACATCGCATATCATGAGATATAATTAAAGATGATGTATTGTATTTCTTTTGCAACTGCACCATCAATTCGCTGATCTCCCTACTGGTTATTGGATCAAGGCCTGTGGTGGGCTCATCATATAAAATGATCTCGGGCTTTAAAATGAGTGTCCGGGCAAGGGCAATTCTTTTACGCATTCCACCCGACAACTCAACAGGCATCATATTCACAGTATATTCCAACCCCACATTTTCCAATGCTTCTAATACCATTTGATCCACTTCATCCTGTGATATCTTCATCCAATGCCTTCTCAATGGAAATTCAAGGTTTTGCCTTACTGTCATGGAATCGTACAATGCATTACTTTGAAATAAAAAGCCCACTTTCACACGTACCTGATCCAGTTCCTCTTCATTCATGTCCGGTATATTCTTCCCCAGCACCCAAATTTGACCCTGGTCAGTGGTTAATAAACCAATAATACATTTGATTAATACAGATTTGCCTGAACCTGATTTTCCAAGCACAACCACATTTTCGCCCTTACCCAGGCTTAAATTAAAATCAGATAAGACGACGTTAGTCCCAAATGCCTTTCTGAGATGAGCAATTAAGATCACAGGTTTACTATCTTTCTTTTTAAGATCAGCGGCAATATGGGATTCACGTGTTAACATATTAATTTAAGCCCAATATATCTGTGACCTGAACTGCAATAAGATCAATCACAAAAACTACTATAGACCCAACCACCACAGCAGTATTTGCTGAACGGCCTACACCTTCCGTTCCTTTACTTGAATAATATCCTTTATAACAACCAATGATTCCTACAGCAAAACCAAAGAAAAATGATTTAAAAAAAGCAGGAAGAACGTCACCAAATTCCAGCCTGTCAAAGACCAGGTTCCAGAACAAGGGGAATGAAGTAAACCCACGAATATTTACACCAAGATAAGATCCATATAATGAAATAGCATCCGACAACAATATAAGTATGGGCAGCATAACAGTTGCTGCAAGCACCCTTGTAACAACAAGATATTTGAATGGATTGGTACCCGAAACTTCCATAGCATCTATTTGCTCTGTCACCTTCATAGAGCCTAATTCTGCACCAATACTGCTTCCAATCTTTCCCGCAAATATCAAAGCCGTAATAACCGGCCCTATCTCGCGTACAATGGCCACCCCTACCATTGCCGGCAGCTGGGATTCCACCCCATAATCTATAAGAGAGGGACGCAGTTGCATGGTGAGTACCAGGCCCATTATAAACCCGGTTAATCCAATAAGGGGCAATGATTGATAACCTATAATATAACATTGGCGAAAGAATTCGCTCCATTCATTTCGAGGCTTAAAACTTTGTTGGAAAAAACGGCCGGCAAATTGGGAAATGGCGCCAGCCTCTCTAAAATATTCTCTCAAAGTTTCAGAGAATTTCATTTGATCAATTAACAATCAAATGTTTGCTTTTTTATTCAAATTTTTAATGAAGCCCGTCAAGAGAAATAATGATATTGATCACCTGTATAAATCTACAATAAGATCTCCCGTTCTATCCACAAATTGTAGTGATAGTTCTTAATGCTTTTTTTCCCAATTTCATTTTGTTCATCTAAAGACAATTCATCAGTACCAGCCGTTTCAATCCATTCATAACCATTACGACGATACACCTGGGGAAATAATCCGAATTGTTCCTTCATTTGCTCTTCAATCTGTCCTGTTTTCATCCAGGGTAAAAATTGTATGATTCCCGTCACGTGCTTTTTGCGCTCAATATCAAAAACCTTAAATCCAGGTTGATATCGGTGCGCCTTCCTCGTAGTTTCTCCCCAATGATGAGGCATATCAAAAAATTCTATTTTCAGATATGGATATGACTTGCAAAATGCGTTTTGTATATCCCTGATACAACTCATCTTATTGATTTCTAATGTCATAATGCAGGATTTTCCTGGATGAATAATTTATATAGTTGAGCGAGAACAAAAACAATAATATCCTTTAAGAACCTAAATCCCACCGCAAGTAGTAAAACGGAAATCAGCCAAAGAGCATATTGGCGGAAATCTGTGAATGTGTATGGATTGGAAGTAAACATTGACAAGGTTAAGGTTGTAAGCAAATTAAATACTCATACACCCCCATTCAATGAGCGCTGTCAACGTTTTTAATGATGGCTGTCACAAAACCAGCTTTATACTTAAAATAAATTTGATATTGTACGATATATTGACAATGCCATTTGTCAAAAAATATAGTGGCCATTATACTATTAACAACTACATTGAATTGGTTAGAGGGGGCAAAGAATACTTTTTACGGTTGGAACAGCTCATCAATCAGGCTGAACATTGCATTCAAATGCAGGTTTATATTTTTGTAAACGATTCTACAGGATCAGCCATAGTCGAAGCGCTTATGAGGGCAGCTCAAAGAGGTATAACAGTTTTGTTAATGGTAGATGGATATGCTTCTCAAAACCTACCTAATGCTTTTATAAAAAAACTGAGAAATGCAGGTATTTATTTTAAATTTTTTGAGCCGCTCATCAGAAGCCGGCATTTCTACTTTGGCCGTAGAATGCATCAAAAAGTTATAGTCATAGATGGCCGCTATGCAATTGTGGGAGGTATTAATATAGCCGACCGTTACAACGATATCAATGACAATTCCGCCTGGCTCGACTATGCACTTATTTTTGAAGGTGAGGTAGCCTTACAACTGCACAAACATTGCTTAAGCTATTGGAAAACTGAATCTAATCCTCAGATAGTGATTCCTTTTTCTGACTTTGCTGCAAGTATTTTACCTGAAAATAAATATTCTGTAAGACTACGACTCAATGATTGGGTAAAAGGGAAGCATGAAGTTTGGCGTAGCTATTTTAATTTATTCAGCCATGCCGAAGATAGCATTACTATCATGTGCAGTTACTTCCTGCCTGGAATTGCACTTCGCCGGCAATTAGTTAAGGCAGCAAAAAGAGGGGTTCAGATAAAAGTGATACTAGCAGGACCTTCTGATGTAATGCTTGCAAAATATGCTGAGCGCTATCTATACGATTGGATGCTATTACACAATATTGAGATTTATGAATACCAACCGACCATACTACATGCCAAATTAGCCACTGCGGACAATCATTGGATGACCATAGGATCGTTTAATGTAAATAATATCAGTGCTTATGCAAGTAGCGAAATCAATGTAGATGTGAGAAACCGTCCCTTTGTTTCCTATGTTAATAAACAACTCCAAAATATTATCGAAAACAATTGTATCAGGGTCACTTCTAAGAACTTTGCAACAAATGCAACCCGTTTCAGGCGATTTGTGCAGAAATCATCCTATGAGATCATCCGAATCATATTAAACCTTTCCACCTTTTATTTTAAAAGGGAAAATTAATTTGCTTTTATACTGCGCCATAATGAATGCAAAGTGGTTTTTTCCCATTTAGCAAAGCGGCCCCTTTGCACAACAAGTTTGTTATCATCCGGTTTATGCTGCAGAAAGTAATGGAAAACAAAATGTTCTGAAGGATCATGCCAACCTACAATTTGCCCAAAGCGCAAATCATTAAAAACAAGTGTATCATTCCATTTTTCTACCGTATAAAACCCCTGGGAAAAACGTATTAACTTCAGTACCTCTTCATGATTTTTTAAAGGATCTAATAAATCATCATTCTTTGGGAAGTAATGAAAATTAATGCGGGGCCTATTATCAAAAACAGAACGAAATCCTATATAAAACCCTTTTTTATCACCCGCCACCAGGTACCACAGCCAATTATTCAAAGGCGTTGGCGTTGTCATATATTTATCATATTGAATATTTTCCCTTACCAACGCAGTTCTCAATTCCTTGTCAATGGCAAGCTTATTAAAAACACAGTACAATAAGTAAAAAGCAGGAATGGTAAGGCCAAGTTTCCACCAGCCAACTCTCCTGGGGTCCTTTCTTTTTAGTAACAACAAAGCCAAACAGGCAATACCGGCAGAAGCCGAAAAGAAAGGATCAGCAACATAAATGGTATTAAATGAGATGCGGTTATGATTAAAAGGCTCCCAAAGCCCCATCCCATAATTGTTGAAGAGGTCCAGGAACAAATGAGCCCCTAATTCTACTGAGAAAAAAATCATCCACAATTGAAAGCCAACCTTATGTCGCCGATGGAAATGCTCAGCCAATAAACTGAAAAAAAACATGGCAATAGCAGCAAAAAATAATGAATGTGTAAACCCGCGATGAACCAGTAAATTAGATGCCGGATCATTCCAGAAAGCAGCAATAAAATCAATGTCGGGAATACTTTGTGCCATAGCACCAAGGAACATGGCTCTTTTGCCGAGCTTTTTTCCAAGCAAGGCTTCTCCAATACATGCGCCCAGGACAATATGAGTAAGAGAATCTATAAAAAAAGCTCCATGATTGCCACTACATGGTTTTTATCCCGCTAGCGGCTTGTTTAATTAATAAATTATATTCCATCATTTTTTTTATTATCAACTTTCCATATTCATGCGCCAGCGCATCAGTTGAAACCGGCTCAAAAGACTGTGTTTGAATGGAAGCGAGCAATGTATTCATATTCAGATCAAAAAAATTGCTTTCCCAAAAATACCTTGAATAACTTCTATAATAACCCGGGGTTTCTATTCTTTCATAAATAGTTCTGTAATAGCCCCAAAAACGAGAGTGGTAGGTAAAATATGGAGTGTATATTACCCTACGTGGGGTATAATACCTTTCCTGCTTCTTGTCAAGCAGCACTACAGTTATAACGGCATCAAAACCATCGGCTTTAAGCTTCTTTAATGATTCCTCTTCTGATAATTTTTCGAATGCTTTAGGACCATATGCTTCCAATGCTGAATAGGCATTGTATCCAATTTCTTTAAGATCTCCAACCAGATGGTTTTCCATGCTCTGTTGAATGTTTCTGTCAGCATCTCTAATCAGACCCAGAACCATCAATTTATTAAATATATGGGGTGTTATTCCAGGTGACCTCCAGGAACTGGTTATTGAAGTAGTAGTGCTGCATGAAAAAAGTATCAACGCCAATAACAAACTGAAAATGATTGAACTTTTCATCACGACTACATACGCCATTACAAATTAGAATTTTAAAAAGTATTGATCAATGATAGCTATCAGTGATCAAAAGAATTGTGATCATTATAAATATGAACAGCTTCCAGGTTTTTAAATCAGTATTTATTCTGACCTCTATCACTTTTTTGTTAACTGGAAAAATCTACCTTGACCAAAACATACAACTTGATTAATACCTTGTTGAATGATACTTTGACTGGATTGACCAATAAGGAGATTCCAGAGCTCCAAAAAAAATACGGGAAGAACTCGCTTCAAGCTGAAAGTTCAGGAAAGATAGTACGATTACTATGGGAAATCGTATCCGAACCCATGTTCATCATTTTATTAGCAGCCTGTGCACTCTATTTTATCCTTGGCGAATCAAAAGAAGGTTTTCTCATGCTTGCAGCTATGGCTTTTGTATCAGCTATTTCATTTTACCAGGAAACCAAAAGTTCTAATGCCCTGGCAGCACTTAGAGAATATACAGAGCCAAGGATCACTGTCATTCGTGATGGAATAGAAAGCGAGATCTTTTCAATTGATCTTTTACCTGGAGATGTTATGCATTTATCAGAAGGCAATCGAATACCTGCAGATGCTATCATAGTTCAGGCAAACGACCTAAGTATTAATGAATCGATTATTACCGGGGAATCTTTACCAGTCTATAAAACTTCATACTCAGAAGATACTCTACTTTATCAGGGCACTACCATCAATTCAGGTTGGTGTTACGCCAGGGTGACAGATATTGGCAGTAATACCATGTTGGGCAAATTAGGTAAGTCTATAGTTTCTATAACACCGTCTAAAACCTTGTTACAAAAGCAGGTAAGTACATTCGTTAAAAGAATGGCAGCATTCAGCACCATAGCTTTTTTAATTATTTGGTTGATTAATTATACCCAAACGGGGAACCTGGCGGAAAGTCTTTTAGTTGGGCTTGTATTGGCCATGTCTGTGATCCCTGAGGAAATACCTGTTGCATTTTCGTCCTTTATGGCTTTAGGCGCCTATCATATGGCCAAGTTGGGCATTATTACTCGGCAGCCCGCAACCATTGAAAACCTGGGTGCTGTAAGTGTCATTTGCCTTGATAAAACCGGAACTATTACCCAAAACCAAATGGCCGTAACCAGCATTTACGATTTTCAAAAAGATGAGATCATTCATCTAAGGGAGCAAATAGAAGAGTACATTCCGACTTTACATTATGCAAGGCTCGCCAGCGAAGAAATGCCTTTTGATGCTATGGAAAAAGCCATCATACAAGCCTACCAGGAGAATGGACATCCTGGCAATACACAATTTGCCATGACATATGAATACCCGCTGGAAGGCATTCCACCAATGATGACACATATCCATGGACATGCTGAAGTAAAAACAGTAGCGGGGAAAGGAGCACCGGAAAGAATTATAAGGGTATGCCGCTTAAAGGAAGAAGACGCTCTAAAAATCAGGACTATAACAAGCCAGATGGCCGGGAAAGGATATAGAGTATTGGGTGTGTGTTCTGCAATTTATACCAGGAAGGAATACCCTTATGAACAAGATGACTTTAACTGGAAGTTTGAGGGGTTATTGGCACTTTACGATCCACCAAAATCATCTGTACAGGAACAGCTCGAAAAATGGTACCAGGCAGGTATAAAGATCAAGCTCTTAACAGGTGATTATGCCGAAACGGCCATAAATATTGCACAGCAGGTAGGCTTGAAAAATATTGAAGAAAGTAAAACAGGAGATCAAATACAAAACTTAAGAGCTGAAGAATTAAATGTAATATCAGGATCAACCAACCTCTTTTCCCGGATGTTTCCTGAAGCTAAACTAAAGGTCGTTAATGCATTAAAATCAAATGGAGAAATCGTTGCCATGATGGGCGATGGTGTTAACGATGCCCCAGCCTTGAGATCTTCTCATATTGGTATAGCCGTAGGAAGCAAAGGATCTGATATTGCCAGGGAGGCATCCGATCTGATACTTACCGATGACAACCTGAATAAGATAACAGAAGCCATATATCATGGAAGAAAGATCTATAACAACCTGAAAAAAGCAGTTAGGTATATAATTTCGATACATACACCCATAATATTAACTGCAGCCCTGCCGGTGATCTTAGGGTGGAAATTTCCCAACATATTTACACCAATCCACGTCATATTCCTGGAAATGATTATGGGCCCCACCTGCTCTATCTTTTATGAAAGAGAACCTGCAGAAAAAAACATTATGAACTCGCCTCCGCGGGAAAGATCGCATACTATGTTCACCTGGAGCGAATTGCTTACCAGCCTTTTACAGGGAGGTATCATTGCCATTGGAGTTCTTGGAGTTTATTATTATTTTATGAACAAGAACTTTGATATACGTTATGTAAGAACCATGGTATTCGTTACGCTTATTTTAAGTAATCTTTTCTTAACCTTTGTTAACCGCTCGTTCACAGAAAGCTTTATAAGGACCATGCACTATAAAAATAACCTGGCACCATGGATCATTCTTATTTCCGGATTATTTATAGGCAGCATCTTATACCTCCCATTTGTACAAAATGTTTTTTACCTGAGCAGGATCACTGCTTTGGATATTTTAACAGCCTTGGGGGTCAGTATGATTACAACCACATGGTTCGAAGTCTACAAGATTTTGAAATACAAATTGTAAAATGGTAAGTATTTGAGGCGACTGAGGATAATTTAATTTTATTAATCAATATACTACGAGCCGGCCTTTCCTGTTTCTAAATCCACCCTTAAGCTTAGGAAAATAAATTTTCAATAGTCCATCTTCATACACGCTTTTTATAAAATCAGTGTCAATATCTTCTGGTAAAGAAATACGACCCATCAAGGAACTGAAATTATAGTTTTTTAATCCGGATAACACACCATGAGGGTCTGTTGGCTGCATTACAAAAATAATCAGGTCATGTTCATTAATGAATATAGCAAAGTCTTCTCTTTTTAATCCCGGCATAGCCATCTCCACCTTTATATGATCTGGGAATTCAGAAGTTTTAATTACGGGCGCACTACCCTTACTCATACTTTTTATTGCCAGCAAATCCTGAATATTATAAGGAGGTGGATTATACTGACCCGGATATACGGTAGTAGGATCATTGTCCGTGATGTGGTAGCTATTCATAAATGATTTATTTTAATATAAAACGAACCAATTAAAACGCAGAACAGTTTGGTGAGTTAGTTTAAATAGCCCGGAAACAATGCGAATGGTGTGAATATAATTCTTTGAATAGGCTAAGCTAAAGACATAGAAAATCATAAATCATGACGGTGATCATAAATACCAACACAATAGATTTTGAAAGGCAAATTTTTTAAATAAAATCAATAAAGATCAGGAGTTATCCTGGCAGTTCATTTTGAATAAGAAAGGCATTATAGTAAAGAGGAATCATGTATCACCAATATTTTGGTTCAGAATATAATCCTATGATTGAAATCTTGCCCATTTCTTCTCCATATAGATCTGATATCCATTATTCTAATATTATTCACATATATATTCGAGTTTATGCCCCTATGCATTGATACTTATATAATGACCCATAATACTATAACAGACCGGACATAAAATGAACCTGCAAAGGCTTTGCTACACCATTATTCCGACTCTTTAAAGACCCGGTACAGACCCGGCACAGACATGGCGCAGACACGGCACAGACCTGTTGCAGATACTAAGGACATTGCAAAAAGTATAATATGTCATAGGCAGCTCTAAGAGGGTTATTCTAAACTTAGATATGATTTAAATGGTATATAACAAATCCCGCTATTTGGTCAATTTTGAAACAAATAAATACAATCTATTTAGAGGTGCGAATCTATTATCGAGAATTACCTTGCTTTAAACCAGCCTTTATCTCCTCCATAAGCTCCATCTGCACATTTTGGATCTCAAACATGGTTTTCATTTGTTCTGCAATTAAAAGATCCAATTTCTGATGAAGATTGCGGACCTCTATTTCAGCTTTCAAATTTACCAGGTAATCATTGATGGCTCTTTTACGATCTTTTTCTTCTTTTCGGTTCTGACTCATCATTATTATAGGCGCCTGTAAAGCAGCGATAGTTGAAAGCATTAGGTTAAGAAGAATAAATGGATAAGGATCAAATGGTTTTTTTAGCATGTATAAATTAAGAATGATCCACATTAACATCACTACCAAGAAGAATAATATGAACAACCAACTACCACCAAAGGTGGCAATTTTATCTGCCAGTCTTTTATCAAATCCAACATTTTTGTCTTCAAATTCATATAGCTTTTGAGATATTAGCTTTTCTTCTTCTATAGATTGGATAACAATAGAATTGAGCTTTTGCAACTGTTGGTTTTCAGTTTCCAGCAACGCCTGCAGATCCTTATTCATTTTAAAATTTGAATTATTTATCATTTGTGTGCTATGAATACAGGCAACTTAAGAGTTTGAATTACGTCTGAGGCAAAGCTTTTATGCAACATTTGAGAAAGCGCTGAACGACCGAAGGCCCCGAAAATTACTATAGCACCTTTTTTTTCATTAATCCATTCGTCAAAATATTTCATGGGGGCTGCCTTCAATCTATAATATTCTATTTTGGGATAATGCTGACCTATCAATTCTTCCATATTTTCTTTATCAGGCAAAGGTTCATCACCCGTATTGGAATATACAAGCACTGAAGGAGTAGAACACAATTCCGGAAACAGGCAGGCAAATTGTTTAATGGCATAAACAGCAGACTCAGTTCCATCATAAGTTAAAATAATGCTCTGTGGAAAATCAAAGTGTTCTGGAACGATCACAATTGGACACTCTGACATTTTCAGGGTTTCGCGCATGTAATCATTCATTTCTATCCCCATGTTATTATAAAAAATTTCTCCTCCGATGATCAAAAGGTCGGCGAATCTTGTTTCCTTTCTAAGCTCAGCCATGGCGAATCCATAAAAATTTCTATGTACACGGTACTTTATATTATTCTCCCTACATAATCTTTCAAAATAGCTGATATTTTTTTTGACTAAGGAAGAGTCTTCATTTTCTAAAAGAGGTATCAACATACCTCCAGCTACACCTACTGAATAACTCCATAAATTGGCATAATCTACCTGGGGCAAAAAAGCGGCTGTTATTAATACAGGATGCATTTCATTCATGCGCCGTGCAAATTCAAATGCACCTTCCGAAAAATTAGTTCCATCAAAAGCAAGCAATATCTTTTTCATAACTCCTGATTATAATTCAAACTATAACCAAATATTGACCGGAACAATGATTTTGAGACCCCTTATCAACTGATTATGATCATTAGAACTCATCTATTGAAACCCTGGTAATTACTGACGGCAGTTATTGTATACTTTGATAACCGTCATTGATACCCTAATGGGTCTCAAATAACTTTATTTAAGTAACACCATATTTTGTTATGTATTTTACTGCTTCCGATCTTAGCAGGGAAGAAATAATCCTGGTGCAGACTAAGGATTCGGAGGTTTGCATTTCTATCCTTATTCCAACCTCCTATGATCAGCCTGGAAAGTCTTTATCTCAAAAGTTGGAACAATCTTTCCAAAAAGCAGTTCACCAATTAGAACAATCATACCATGAAAAAAAAGAAAGCCTGGAAATTAAATTCCAGGAACTACTTAAAAATTTAACCCTTGAATCATTACATCAGGCTATTGGCATTTTTATCAGTCAAACAATTGAATATGTAGTACAATTTCCTTTTCCTGTAGAAGAAAAAGTAATTATCGATAATCATTTTCATGTAAGGGAAATATTATTCAAGATCAATTATTCCAACCCATACTATTTGCTTTTGCTTGATGGAAAACAGGCTTTGCTTTACACCGCCTTATTTAATGAACTTCAAAAAATACAAGACTCCAATTTCCCAAAAAAGATTATGGATGATTATGTTTATCAATATCCATCCAGTTCCCATTATTATTTTGGAAATGCTGAGACCAGCAGCTTCTTGAAAGATAAAAGTACACCACAAAAGAATCGTTATTTGTCTTTTCTGAGGCAGGTAGATGACTCTTTAGATATATTTCTTTCAGGGAAAGCGTCCCAGCTTATTATTTGTGGAGTGAAGTCAGTTACAGCATCATTTCTCAATCACTCAAAACATGATGCAATGGTTGCGGGTGTTTTGACAGGGAATTACAGCCATTTAAGTGAAACTGAATTAAGTGTAAGAGTACAACCATTAATCCAGGCTGCGCAATATGAAAGCATGTTGGAAGACATCTCAGAACTTAAAGAAAAAATAGGCGAAGGTTTAGCTGATGAAGGATTATATGATGTGTGGCAATCAGTTATTGATGGAAGGGGTAAAGTTCTACTTATAGAAAAAGACTATGAGGATAAGGTTTATATTGAAAGCGATTACCCATTTGATATACAAATGCGACCTACCCGGCGCGCATGTTGCGTTGTGCATAATCCTGTAGATAAGCTAATAGCAATCCATTTAAACAAAAAGGGAAGGATTGTAATCCTGGCTAATGGCATGCTGAGCCAACACAAGCACATAGCACTGATAAGACGATACTGATAGCAACATATACAACTGCCCGACATTTTTCTTTTTTAATCATTTTAATGATTGCAAATATTCAGGCTTTTGGGGATTTAGCTTTTGATTCCAATCAAATCAATCATAAAGGAATTCATTAGTTATCCAAACAAACAGATTTAGCCAGTTCCTGGTGTGGCAATAAGTATTTTACAACCCAAAACTTGTAAATCATTAATGTTCCCGGTCATTTATAGTCATCATTTAAATATTGATCTAACTAATGATCGCCAAGTCGTCTATATACTTCTAGCTGAAATTATAAATGTGCGATAAATACAGGCATATTTCTTTGCTCAATGACACCTTCAGCAAAACTTCTTCTTAATAATTGTGATATTGCTGAACGTCCAAATGAACCACTTATCAGCATGGCATTTTTATTAGCCATCAACCATTTTCTAAAGCCCTTTTTAGGATCAACATCCAACTTTAATATTTCTAAATTTTTAAAGTGTTGTGTGGCAAGTTCTTCAATATAAATTTCATCAGGCAACTGATCCTGCGTATCATTCTTTGAATAAACCAACACTGTCCTGTTATTACAAATCTTAGGAAATAAGTATGAAAATTGCTTGATAGCAAATACACTATCCCGGCTACCATCATAAGCTAAAATGTTACTTTCAGGAAAACTAACTTCCTTTGGAACCACCATTACAGGGCACTCTGCCTCGTGCAGCGCCTCTTTTAAATAATCAATGGGGTTGGCTCCCACCTGAAGTTGATAGAAAGCATCACTTCCTATAATAAGCAGATCTGCAAAACGCGATTCTTTTTTTAATTCGGGAATAGCAAATTTACCCTGGTCATTATGCACCCGGTAGGTAATTCCGTTCCGAACACACAGCTCTTCAAACTGGGCTATTGAAGTTTCTATTACATCAGGCACTTCTTCAACCAGCGGAATGTATGAAGGGCCAGCCATGCCTGCAGTATAGCTCCACAAATTGGTATAGCTTGCTTCTGTCATAAATAAACCGGTAAGCAATACGGGATCCAATTCATTGAGCTTACAGGCAAAGTCAAAAGCTTCAGGGGAAAAATGTGCCCCATTGAAAGCAATTATTATTTTTTTCATTGAAAACTATTTTGATTGAATGACTGGTCTAAGCTATAATAGGCCATCTAAATATTTTATGACCAAATAAGGGAATTACACTGATTATGGTTAATTAAAAAAAGGGGCGAAATAGAAATTTCACCCCTATAAGATCCAGATATTAATTGAAAAACCTGAGTAAAGATCAAACCTCAAAAACCACTTTGCAATGACTCTGATTGATATAATGCATGACGGAAATCAGTATAATAAAGGTTTGTGTATTAATTGATACCTTAATTATCAAATGTTCTTTGTTTCATATGGATGCCCTGGCATGCTTTTCACTTTTTTAAATCAATCAACTATGGGAGATCTTGCTAATGGATTTATTTCCTTCTCGGCCAAAAAGCTTAGTTTTGAATCAATCTCTTTTTCATCTTTCACGTTGGAATAAAATTCATTAGCTGAAATATCAAGGTCCAGTGTAGCAGCAAATGCGGAAATGGTGCCATAAGCACTGATTTTATAATGAATAATTTCCTGCAAACCTGATATCAGAAGGGCATCTGCAATCTCTGAATCACTGCATTCGTTTAGACCTTCATTAACCTCGTCAATAAAAGCCCTGACCAAATTATTCCTTACACGTAAACTCATGAGCTTTTTACGCTCAAAGAATTTCTCTATGCCATCAACATGGTATTGTAAATAAGCCACATATTGTTCCAAAACCAATTTAAGCCGTGAAGATTTGATTTTTTTTCTCCAATCGGGAAGCAATGAAATAATTAGATCTTCTCCATCTAAAATCTTTCGCAGATCATGTATCAATAAGTCATGTAATGTACCTATTGTTTTAATTTTTGGCATAACCCAGTTTATATAAACCTAAAGAAGTTTATATCAACAGCCAATGACTGCCATCATTTTATTTTTTGATGGCGCTCATTGGAAAGGCGGTCCCAAATAACTTGCTTTGAAAGGTTAAAAGGTTTTCGAAAGCGTTTTCCTGTCAATATTTAGATTTATAAAACATATAACCATGTCAACTACCCGGCAAATCGAAGCCTCTAAGGCCATTGATTACAAGGTTTTGAGAATTAGCAGCCCCTCATTTAAGGAAGGTCAACCCATACCTATGGAATATACCTGCGATGGGCGGAATACAAATCCCCCTCTTAACGTTGATGCTGTGCCTAAAGAAGCCAGGAGCCTGGTAATTATAATGGAGGACCCTGATGCCCGGTATAATCCCTTTATTCATTGGCTGGCATGGAATATTCCTGTAACACATCATATACATGAAGGCTTTAATCATGGCACCAACGGAACAAATGATTTTGGAAGAACACGATATGAAGGCCCTTGTCCGCCCCAGGGCACACATAAATATTTTATTAAAGTATATGCATTAAATGATATATTGAATCTGCCACCTGGCAGCAACAAAAAGCAATTAGAGAAATCCATTTCAAATAAGATAATAGCGTTTGGAGAATTAACAGGGACATACAAAAGAAAAGATTCCAGGTAAAAATTCCATCCACTACACTATTCCCTATATCATTCCTTAAAATCTCTTTTTCTTCTAATTAAAACTCATCTTTCAGCGTATAAGAAAAAGACTATGCCGTCTTTATTAAACCTTTTATTTAGGTTAATTTTGAATGAGTAAAGTCAAATGTAGAATTGATGTATATCAGCTGAACCTTAGATAAAAACAATCATCTTGCAGTGAACGGAATACCAACCTTATAAAACGGAATTTTTTCTTTTGATAATTTAGAAGTTCATTCTTTTTACCGTTTCAAACACCTGATTGTTATGAAAAAAATCCTGGTTGTTGAGGATAATATTGACATCCGTGATAATACCGCAGAAATATTAGAAATGGCTAATTACAGGGTTTATACGGCTGAGAATGGCTTGAAGGGTGTTGAATCAGCCGTTGCCAATAAACCTGACCTGATTGTTTGTGATATTATGATGCCGGAACTGGATGGGTATGGGGTATTACATGTAATTCAACACAATCCGGAGTTAAAGAATACACCTTTTATTTTTTTATCCGCTAAAACAGAACCTGCTGAAGTAAGAAAAGGAATGGGAATGGGTGCAGATGATTATATACCCAAACCATTTGCTGCTACAGACCTTTTAAATGCAATTGAAAGCAGGCTTAAAAAAGTTGAAGTATTAAAATCTTCCATAACTTCTGACCTACATGGTTATAATCATTTGCTAAGCCTCACATCCGGTAAGGAAGCTTTGCAACAATTCATAGATGGACGCAATACCAACAAATACAAGAAAAAACAAATTATCTTCTCAGAAGGAAACAGGCCAACCCGGCTATATTATATTCAAAAAGGAAAGGTCAAAATCATCAAGTCTAATGATGATGGTAAAGAATTAGTAGTAAACTTATTTAAGGAAGGTGATTTTTTTGGTTATACGGCGTTATTGGAAGGCACATCCTACAAAGCCTCTGCCGTTGCTATTGAAGAATGCGAAATAGCAGAGATCCCTAAAGAAGAATTTGAAGAACTTATGAATACCAACCCCGAGGTTACACATAAATTCATACAATTATTGGCAAAAAATATTACAGAAAAAGAAAAGCAACTACTTAATCTTGCCTACAATTCACTTAGAAAAAAAGTAGCTGATGCTTTGATCACACTGATGGAGAAATATGGAAGGAAAGTGAATGATCATTTTATGATAGATATTAGCCGTGAAAACCTGGCTACCATTGCAGGAACGGCTACAGAATCACTAATTCGAACGTTAAGTGATTTCAAGAATGAAAAACTCCTTGAAATCCTGGAAGGACATATCATCATATTAAATGAAAACAAGCTTAGGAAAATGATTAATTAGCTGTTCCGTTTTTAGGTATATTTCATTCACAACTATATTTCACACATTTTTTATTCGGACCATCCACTCTAAGTATAAAATATCCCAATATTGTTTTATCAATAGCTAAGTGCAGATTTTTTCACAATCATACACAATTGATACTTATAGGCATATGGAGGTATAAATACATTACACCAACTCAGCAAGAGATCTCGCCTTTTGATAATCGCCTTTCCTTGATTTTTGTAAAATGAGTTGTTCAATAATATTTTGGAAGCTTATAACTCCTATAAATCGTCCATTATCCAACACCGGGAAGATCTTATACTCATGCCTGGAAAGATCTTCAATTACCTGAGACACTGGGAGAGAGGCATCAAATGTCGAGGTATTTTCTTTCATTAAACTACTAACAGTATCATTATATTTCATATCTGCCACGGCTTTAATGATCTCCATTCGATTTACGATACCTACTGGCGAACTTCCGTCCATAACAATAAAATAATGGCTATGATTTTGAGCAAGAATATTAGCAGCCGTATTAACGGTCATCGTTGCCGCCAAATTATTATAATCGTATGTTACAGCATCCCTGACATAAATATCTTTTACAAGCTTGTTAATATTAAAATAAGACATTTCATCAGAGGCAAATGCAAGAATAAAAATACCTAATAACGACAAAAGAAAATTATAATTAAAAAGCCCTGCTATTATTAAAAAGAAAGCTATAGCTCTTCCTGCATGCCCTACAATAGAGGTTGCCCTGATATAATTAAATTTAAATCCAAGCAAGGCCCGGAATATCCTTCCGCCATCTAATGGAAATGCCGGGATAAGATTGATAATACTGATAGCCAGGTTGACCACACCAAGACTATAAATGAAGTTTGAAGCATTGATAACTCCATTATAGGCCCGAATCTCATTAAATGAAAAAGAAAAACCAGAATACAGAATAAATATTGACCCCAACAGTACATTAACAAACGGGCCTGCGGCACTGATGGCTAATTCCTGCCAGGAATTTTCTGGCAACTTATCTATGCTAGCCATACCGCCAAAGGGGTATAACCGGATCTGTTTAGCATTAATATTAAATTGTCCGGCAACAATGGCATGGCCTATTTCGTGTAAAATCAAACTTATAAATATGGCCACCAGGAAAAGAAATGACCAAAATAATTGAACTATTCTAAGTCCAGCATATATATTCATAATAATTGCCCAACCAATCAAAAACAAAAAAGTAAAGTGAAAAGAAATGGATACCCCTTTTATTTTAAATAATTTCAAAGAGCTTGTCATAAAAAAAGATTTAAAATGAAAAAAAGCCCTGCCGGGTAGGGCGACAGGGCGTTTCTGTAGGGTTGTCAGCCATACGGTAGATGGCTACATCAATGAACAGCAATTTTTTTTGTTGCTGTCAGTTTTTTGGAATCCTCCTTTCTCGGAAGAGCCAGGACAAGGACGCCGTTCTCATATCTGGCATCTATGGCTTCCTGCTTTACATCCTCAGGAAGGGTGAAGCTTCTTGAAAAATTTGTATAACTATATTCCTTACGTGTAACCATTTCATCCTTCTCTTCTTTCCTTTCCTCTTTTTCTGAACTAATGGTTAACATATTCCCTTCTACATTGATCTTAAAGTCTTCCTTTTTAAGGCCTGGAGCTGCTAATGAAAGTTCGTAGTGATCTTTTTTCTCGTTGATGTTAACAGCAGGAATGGTCATCATTTTATTAGCATATTCGTTATTATCAAACCACTCATTCCATGGTCTGAAGAAATCATCAAAAATGGAAGGTGTCATGCTCAATCTGGTTAAGGCTCTGCTTGACATATTGATAATTTTAAGGTTAGAAAATGATTAATTACTCACCAAATGTAGAAGGGCGCCATAGCTTTTTCAAAGACGCTGGTCAGCGATTTTTATGAGTGTGGTCAGTGAATTCGGATAAAAAACACTTCAGCATTTACCATGCCTGCGGGTTCTAAGCTTAAACCATTTTTCAGCTTCTACAGCATGAAATACTATTGCAGCACCAAGTAAGCAAATTAGTAATTCCTTTAAAGAAAGTGGTTGAGTTTTAAAGATCTCATTTGCAGCGGGCAAATAAATTACAACCATTTGTAAAATAAAAGTTAGCCCAAGCACCCATGCTAATATTTTATTTGAAAACAAGCCTTGGTTATATATAAATTCCTCATCGCTCCTGATAGCAAAAACATGCGACAATTGTGATAGGGAAAGAACAGTAAACACCATGGTTTGCCAATGTACCACTCCATTATTAATGGCCCAACCCTGTATGCCCAGCGTGATAAAAGCCATTAATAACCCCACCCAGATAATGTGCCGGCCTATACCTTCAGCAAATAAACTTTCATTAGCCGGCCTGGGCGCCCTTTGCATTATATTTTTTTCAGCCTTTTCAGATGAGAGTGCAAGCCCTGGCAATCCATCTGTAACCAGGTTAATCCACAAGATATGTATGGGCAATAATGGTATAGGTAAGTCTATAAGAGGTGCAAGAAAAATGGTTCCTATTTCTGCACCATTGCATGTAAGAATATACTTGACGAATTTGCGTATATTATCATAGATCCTTCGTCCTTCTTTCACAGCTTTAACTATGGATGCAAAATTGTCATCAAGTAATATCATATGGGCTGCTTCCTTGCTTACATCCGTACCCGTGATACCCATTGCAATCCCGATATTTGCCTTTTTCAAAGAAGGGGCATCATTCACACCATCTCCTGTCATTGCTACAAAATGCGATTGGTGTTGAAGAGCCTTTACAATATCTAATTTCTGTTCAGGAGAAACCCTTGCGTATACGCTTACATTTTCCACTTTTTTCTCAAACTCCTCCTTACTCAGCTTTGACAACTCTTCTCCTGTCATTATCAATGCATGTCCAGTAAGTATTCCGATGTTTTTTGCAATGGCTGCAGCCGTTTCTTTATGATCGCCTGTGATCATTACAGGTTTTATACCTGCATTTATGCATTCCTTAATGGCTTTCGGTATTTCTTTTCTAGGCGGATCAATCAATCCTACAATACCAGCCATAGTAAGATCCCTTTCAATGGACAAATCTACTGGCTGCTCAGGAAGTGAATCAATGATCCGGAAGGCATAAGCCAAAACACGCATACCATTTGCAGCCATTTCATTAGCATCAGATAAATATTCCTGACTTTTATAACTATTTTCCAATTTTTGAGAAATGGCTTCCACCGCACCTTTTGAAATTAACAAATACCGGTTGTCATTCAGGTGAATGGTGGTCATACATTTCCTTACCGAGTCGAAAGGAATTTCTGCCACTCTTTGAAATGCGTGTTGAATACTTTTATAACAATCGTTATCATACTTCTCTTGAAAATATCTAACCAGGGCCATTTCTGTAGGGTCCCCAGTCAAACTCCCATTTTTTATCTTTTTTACATCGTGATTTAAGGAGATGAGCGTATCGAGCAAAGAAAAGTCCTGATTATTAATATGAACATTTGAATAGGATTTCAATTCAACAACCGACATGCTATTCTGGGTCAGGGTTCCTGTTTTATCTGTGCATATGTAAGTAACAGACCCTAATGATTCTACGGCCGTCAATTTTCTTATCAATACATTATTATGCACAAGTCTTTTTGCACCCCGCGCTAAAGCAATTGTGATCAATGCCGGTAAAGCCTCGGGTATAGCAGCCACTGCCAGGGAAATGGAAACCAGTAGCATTCTTACAGGATCTTCACCTCGTAACAATCCAACAATAAATAAAATAATACAGATCAAAAGGATGAGGTAGGAAAGTTTTTTACTAAAATCAGTCATACGGATTTGTAAAGGAGTAACTGGCTCCTTCCCCTTCAACATCCTCGCTATTTGTCCTATTTCCGTGTTCATTCCAGTTGCTACCACCACTGCCTTCCCACGACCATTTGCAACCTGTGTTCCTTTATAGACCATATTACTTCTGTCCCCTAAAGGAATATCATGGCCATCAATAGGTTGAATTGTTTTATCAACAGGTATTGATTCACCAGTCAGGGAAGATTCTATTACCCTTAGAGCATAAGCTTCTAATAACCGCATATCAGCTGGTATGGTGTTCCCAGCTTCCAACAGAACAATATCGCCTAAAACCACATTTTCTGCCGGTACTATATATGTTTCTCCATCGCGAAGCACAGTAGCTTGCGCGGTAACCATTTTCTTTAAGGCATCCATAGCCTTTTCAGCCTTGTATTCCTGCAGAAATCCAACAATGGCATTCAAAATAACTATAACAAGAATGATAATAGTATCAGCTTTATCTCCTATAATACCTGAAATGATTGCTGCGAATATCAAAATCAGGATCATGAGATCCTTGAACTGGTTAACAAACATGCTCCAGATTGATCTCTTTTCATTTTCTTCCAGAACGTTCAAACCAAACTGACGAAGGCGCTGTTCAGCCATTGAAAATGTAAGTCCTTTCTCAGAAGAGTTGGTTTTCTCTAAAACTTTATAGGACTCTGTATTATGCCAGTTCATTTTGGAAGGAGATTACAAAAAACAACCAGGCTTAAATGATTATAAAATTATAGCAATCATTTTATTACCAGCCAGTGATGTCGTCATTAACTTTCCTAAACAGGTACAATAGATGGAGCCATTATATTGATAATACGCTTCTCAAGAAATATCTTATGCAGTTCAAGTTCCTTTTGAATGTTAAATAGTACGGACTTTTCATTATTTTCTGAAAAGGGATAAAAGGCCCCATTGAGTAATTTTATTTCCATGCATGTATCCTGGAACTCACCTAACATAATGGTGAATGCATTGATCTTTCTCTTTTTATCAAGGAAATGAGGCAATAGAGGAATGAAAAATAATTTAATGAACTTCCAGTTGTAAAGAATGTCCTTGAGATGCTTTCTAAGTTGGTGGAGATCGCTATCTTCAAAATGCTCCAGCAATATTAAATTTTGCAATAAGCCATGCTGGTTTAATACATATGATGATACTTTTTTCCTATCCAGTCTTTTCATTCCTTTCTTAATATTGCTTTCTTCAGTTCGATTAATTGGTTTTTTACCACGGTATTTCCCAGCTTTTAAAATCCATGACTGTTGTTTTGACCTCAGAAATGCAATATACTCTGCAGGCCAGGCATTGTCCTTGAAAGTAAATTGAATGATCTTTTCTTCCTGTAATTGAAGATTTCTGATTTGTCCAGTGCATTTGTAAAGACCTTTGACCTGTTTGGGAACTTTATATTTTTTACCCTTTTGATTATGAAATAACATCCGTAACAGTGCCCGCATCTTTTTTACCTCCACACGAAAATCGTGTACCTCATCTTTGTCAAACCTTTTGACTACTCTTTCATAAAGTTTTTTTATTTTTTTCCTATGGTTGCCCATAAACTATCAAAGCGATTGCTATTACAAATACCATAAAAACAACTATATTCCTTAAGCATTTGAATGTTTCCTTTACACAGATATGAGTTATTGGTTAACCGTTATTTATTTTATAAGGATTGTATACGATGCCAGTGTATCTGAATACTTTGCAAAGGTCTATTTATTAGCTTGGTTGTACAACACCCGGGCATTCAGGCCAAATATTTCCCAAAGGTCATCTTCCACTTTACCCACCTTATACCATGATTTAATAGTATAAATGCCCGGATCATGTTTTTTGCGTATTGAGCCCACAAGCAAATCAGGCATCAAAGGAAATAGCAAAAGCAACTCTTTTATTCCCCTGTATTTCCGATCATAGAACTGTATTTTTAAATAGGGAAAGCTTTCATTAAAATTTTCCTGCAGGTCACCAATCGTTTTGCCATCATCAATTTCAAGTAACATTGCATGCTATTTATTATGTGCAATAAAAAGAGGCAGTTTTAAATGATTCATTAATACATCGGCCATGCTTTGCCTGAATAGTCTTGACATGCGGCTTCTGCGATAGGCACCCAGCACAATAAGAGATTCTCTTTTTTGATGGGCCAGGTAGCTAACTATTTTATCTTCAATAAAACCCTTGATCACCACATATTCAGCATTAGGATAGTGACGCTTCATAAACTCCTTCATTAACTTATTATCTGGCAAATGCAAAGATTCATCCTCGCCCTTGGCACATAGAAATTCTATATCGAAATTTTTAAAACCGGGCATCAGATAGCTGAACATTTTAACTGCATGGACAGAAGATGGCTCCCCATCATAAAGGAATACTATATTTTCAACAGGTTTATAACTATTTGGCACTACAAGTACCGGGCATTGTACATCTGTAAGAAGATCCCTAATAAATCTTGTGGGTGGTATTTCTTCAAACCTGGTTAAGGTTTCCTTACTGTCTACCACCAATAAGTCAGCATAAATAGATTCGTGTAAAAGATCTTGCAAAGCCACATTCTTATCACGATGTATGGAATAATTAATTCCAGCCTGCTGACAATCTTTTCTAAAGTTATCGACTGCCTGGTCCCTGGCCTGGTTATCCTTTAGATTCAATACTTCCAAATGTTCGTCAAACGAGCCCGCATATTTAGTAATCTCAGCCACACTGTAACTATGCCTGGTAACATCATCCAAAAAAACGCCTACCAGGTGTGCATTCATATGTTTAGCCATAAATATGGAATAGTCTTTAGTACCCTCAGAATAACTTAATCCATCAAAAGCTGCAATTATCTTTTTCATGATAAATAATTAAACATGAGTAATGAAAAGGGGCAGATTTACCATTCGTATCAGCAACTCTGCCTTACTTTTTTTAAACAAGCTGGAAAGCATGCCTCTGCCATAGGCTCCCATGACTACTATATTCTCTGTTTTTTTAAAAAAGTACTTGAATAATTCTTCTCCTGGGTCGCCTTTCATTTGCCTTGATTCTACAGATGAAAAATGGCAACGAACCAAATCAATAAGTTTCCTTGATGCTTCATTTGACTCTTCCTCATCTCTATGTTCAACCTCCAAAATGGTAACCATTACATTTTTATAAAATGGAAACAGGTAGGCAAACTGCTTGATAGCATACACAGAAGATGCAGTTCCGTCATAACAACATACTATTTCCTTGACCTCTCCAAATTGTCCCGGAGTAAGGAGAACCGGGCATTCCGCATGCATCAGGATTTCTTTTGTAAAATGTGAGGGGATGTTTTCAACTCCATCCTGGAAGTTTAGAGCGGGATCTATGATAAGCAAATCGGAGAAACGGCTTTCAAAGATTATTTCCTGTATAGGCTCTCCTTTATCCTGGTACACCTCATGCCTTACCTTATATTTCTCACATTGTTCCCTGAATATTCTTATACAAAGCTCGGTATCTGTAATCAGATCCTTTCTTTCCTGGTATGTAACGGTATTAGTGTAAGTATAAACTCCCTTTTGAGGTTCAATGGAAGAAGGGATATATTCAAAATAAACATTTTCAACAAATACCCCTGTAAGCTTTGACCCCGCATCTTTAGCAATTGCACAGGCAAACCGGATATCCTGCACTTCTGGCTTGTGCGCATTTATAACTAATAAGATCTTTTCCATAAAAGAGATTTATCTCAATCTACTTCCTCTACACCATTCATTCATATGATCTGCATTGTGAGCTTTGGTGACAGTGGTCAGCGATAAACCGGGCCTACCAGGTATCTCTATTCCCGTTTCTGAAACATTAATGATGAGTTGATTTAAAGATTAAAACAGGGTTTCACCAGACAGTTTTAACCTTAACATGGCTGTAAAGCTTGGTCAGCTTTACTCTTCTTATCTTTGCCGCTTGTTTAGCCCTAAAGAAGGCAACAATGAATTAATATGAGCAGGAAAGGAAAAGTATTGGTAGCCATGAGCGGGGGAATTGACAGTACCGTGACCGCATTAATGCTTCATAATGAAGGCTATGAGGTGGTAGGGATCACTATGAAAACATGGGATTATGCTGCCAGCGGCGGATCTAAAAAAGAAACAGGGTGCTGCAATCTTGATAGTTTTAATGATGCAAGAATGGCTGCTGTACAACATGGATTTCCACATTATATATTGGATATCAGGGATGAGTTTGGAAGTTTTGTAGTAGAAAACTTTGTAGATGAGTACCTGGCTGGAAGGACTCCGAACCCCTGTGTGCTTTGCAATACTCATATCAAATGGAGAGCCTTATTAAAACGTGCGGATGCGCTGGGATGCGATTTTATCGCTACCGGCCATTATGCCTCTGTTTATCAACATGATAATGGACGATACGTGGTAACAAAGGGCATTGATGAGACTAAGGATCAGAGTTATGTTTTATGGGGGTTACAGCAAGACCTTTTAAGTAGAACATTATTGCCTTTAGGCGGATACAGGAAAACCCAAATAAGGCAAATGGCTCATGATTTTGGTTATCCTGAACTGGCCAAAAAAAAGTGAAAGCTATGAGATTTGTTTTGTTCC
>JAEZLJ010000160.1 GCA_023415275.1 Bacteroidota bacterium | reverse complement strand
CTCTATAAAACTGACACGGCGGGTCATTGGTCAAGTTCCATAAGCCTTCCTGGGTCATTGAATTTTAATAATGAGACCACCTTGTTTACTGATATAAACAATAATTTGTGGGTTTATGGAAAAAAAGAAATTGCAAAATTGGACAGAACAGGTTTAATCTGGAACTCTTTCTTTGATGAGACAAATTTTGACCGTAATACTACCATTACTTCCATGGCGGTTGATAAAACCGGAAACGTTTGGACTATAGGTGACAGGGAATTAAGAAAGAATAATAAGCCAATCAACCAAAAGAATACTCATTTTTCATCACTTGCCTATGATCCGACAACGGACAGGATATGGATAATTGCAAGCAATAAAGATGTTTTGTATTATATCAACTCTAATAGTACTGAGATTAACAAAGTGGAAGTTAATGGAATGAGTAATGGGGCTTTTGATATCCAGGTTCAGCCCAACGGGGAAATATTCTTTAGTACTGTATCCGGCATTATGCGAGTTAATAGTTCAGGAACCGTGTTAGGTAATTATAATGCCTCCAATACCGGTGGTTTATTGGCTGGCCCTCCCAAAGCTTTTGTGATTGATGGCACTGCAAATCTTTGGGCCATACATGCGGGAAGGTTGTTGAAAATTCCGCTCAATGGAGGTGCCACACTTAACTACTCGGTACTTCCGGGGCTTAGCAATCCTTCTTCACTGGATATTTTAAAACTTTCTGCAACAGATAATGATGTTATAATTTCAAAAACAACAGGTAATGCAGCTATCCGTATCAAATAAGGTATTCTCGCTTTGCCTGGTATTACTCTGTTGGTTTTCAGGAATTAAAGCCCAGGATGTAGTTAACCAGGTAAGTATTGAAAAGGAAAATGCTTCACAATTCCGTGTTCGGTATAAACTTAACCGGAATAATGATAGTCTTAAGTTTTATTCAATTCAGTTAAAAATATATCGAAAAAGAGATGAAGCAGTCAAAGAAGTATTTTCAAAAGCTATTATAACAGATAGTGCAGGCATAGAAACTGAAAAAACCTATAGTTATACATGGAAGCCTGTTAGCGGTACGGTAACCAATGGAGATGAGTTGAAAGCCCAGATACTGGTAAACTATCAAAAACCAATAGCGAAAGTTGAAGTTCCACCATTACCTGCCAATGTGCCTCCTAAAGCAGATGCTGGCGGAGATATCTCTATTCAATTGCCTTTGAACCTGGTAGTTATTTTGGATGGCATTCGCTCCTTCGATGAAGATGGAAGAATTGTAGCAGTGCAGTGGCGACAGCTTTCCGGACCCAATAATTTGAATATTGCTTCTCCTACATCCTATAAATCTTATGTTACAGGAAACTATCAGCCAGGTATTTATAGTTTTGAATTTTCAGTTACAGATGATAAAGGATCCCGCTCTACTGATGTATGTACCATTTCTGTAAAGGCCGCGCCGGCAGTAACTCAACCAACTACTAATGCTTCCACCACAATAAAAAAAAAGGATAGTACCATAATTCGAAAGCCTGTTAAGTACGAAATGCCTCCTTTAAAAGGTGGGCCTTCCAATGCCTTGATAAATATACTATTACCTGGCCTGGGTCATTATTATGTAAGTGGTGATCAGTATGGGAATGACAGGAACCCCAAAGTTTTTATTGTGACAGCACTTTTCGCAGGATCTATTGGCGGAGCGGTTTATTATAAAATGAAATCTGACAGGGAATATAATAAATATCTGCAACTTGCCCAGTATCGTGAATACCAACTGGATGCTGATGGTAATGTTATTGGAGTGAGAGGCTATAACCAGGGGGATGCAACTCAATATTTGAAAGATTCTAAAAACTCCCGCAACAACTTCCTAATACTGTCAGGAGTGAGTGCGGGGATATTGGTGGCTGACCTTGTTTATACTTTTCTAAAAGGAAATAAAAATAAAAGAGCCTGGAATAATGAAGCCGGACTGTCTGCGCAACCGATTTTATCTACAGATGGAAAGAACTTTATTGCAGGGGTTCAAATTAAATTTTAAACCATGTTCAAAATGTTAATAGTGCTGGTGTTTTGTTTGAGCGGTTTTACTGCTATGTGCCAGGAAGAAACAGCAATGCTCACTGCTGAAAAATCAAGTGAATGGATCAAAGTGGAAATGCGCAGGGCCACTGAACCTGCACGACGACCAACATCTGTAAGAAATAATACCAGGCAAACACGTTTGCAAACCACAGACCGGCAGCCTGTTACGACTAATCCTCCAAAAGATGATTTTGATAAAACCAATAATAAGGTTAAAAGGTTTAAGAAAGGTTAAATCATATATAAAACCCATGCGAGCAGCTCTTGCTATGCTTATAAATGAAACATTGTTGAAAAAATACATGGAAATATTTACTTGGTGTTTCAATCTTCCACTTACATTTGTAGTAGTTCTTTAATTGCTTATCAAGAAAGGTGTAGGGATTTGGCCCGATGATACCTTAGCAACCATTCGCCGTTTCTTTGAAACTGTGAAAAAGGTGCTAACTCCATCCCCTGTGGGAAAGATAAGTCAGAAGCTTAATGATATTTACTTTATTTTATACCTCAAGCACTTCTGATTTACCAGGAGTGTTTTTTTTGGCCTTTCTCCAATCTTCCCAAGCTATTTCCTGATAAGTAATTGAATTCTATCATGTTTTAATTTATGTAAAATGAAAAAGGCAACAACTTTCACCTTAACGATCACAAGCCAATCTTCCAATACTTTGGATGCTTGTTGTTGTTGCTGTACTTCTTCTTGTTGTTGTATGCAGTAATAATCTTTACTGCAGTTTCCAGATTGCTTACTATTTATTGGTTCACTTTTAATACTTAACAGTATGTCTGTTTTATTACAAGACAGTTTCCTGTCTTTGAAAAAGGATATTGTTCAACTATCCATATTGGATGCCCTGGCATTGATTTCAGGCAGGTATCCGGGAAAAGTAGTGTTTTCTACCAGCTTTAGTTATGAAGACCAGGTAATTACGGATATCATCAGCCGATCGTCGTCGGTTCACATATTTACGCTGGACACTGGACGTTTATTCCCTGAGACCTATTCTACGTGGACCCGTACACTTGAGCGGTACGACATACTTATACAAGCATATTATCCGAATGAAGAAGATATAAAACAGTTTGTGACCACGAATGGCCCTAATGCTTTTTATAAATCAGTAGAGTTAAGGCAAAGTTGCTGTGCGATTCGAAAAGTGCATCCTTTAAAAAAGGCACTGCAAGGCAATGCAGTATGGATCACCGGTCTCAGGGCCCAGCATTCTCCAAACAGGAATGACCTTGAAGTGCTGGAATGGGATGAGACTAACCAGATAATCAAATACAATCCTTTGCTTAATTGGACTACAGAACAAGTTAGAAATTATATTGATGAACACCATGTTCCCTATAATGCATTACATGATAGAGGATATGTGAGTATAGGTTGTGCTCCTTGCACTAGAGCCATAAAAGAAGGGGAAGACTTCCGTGCAGGAAGATGGTGGTGGGAAGATGAAAGTAAAAAGGAATGTGGTTTACATGTACACACAATTTTAGGTAAATAAAATAATTATATGAGTAATCAACTTGATTATCTGGACCAATTAGAATCTGAGGCCATCTATATCTTAAGGGAAGTTGCTGGCCAGTTTGAACGACCCGCTTTGCTATTTTCCGGTGGTAAGGATTCTATTACACTGGTGCACCTGGCATTAAAGGCTTTTCGTCCAGGGCCGTTTCCTTTTCCTTTAGTACATATCGATACAGGCCACAATTTTCCTGAGGCCTTAGACTTCCGTGATGACCTGGTGAGCAAAATAGGAGAGCGTCTTATTGTTAGAAATGTGGGTGACACGATCAGGAAAAAAGGCCTGAAAGAAAAATCAGGAAAACTTGCCAGCCGGAATGCTTTGCAAACCTTTACTCTTCTCGATACTATAGAAGAATTTGAATTTGATGCTTGTATTGGAGGTGCCAGGCGTGATGAAGAAAAAGCCAGGGCAAAAGAAAGGATCTTTTCAGTTCGGGATGAGTTTGGAGGATGGGAACCCCGCAAGCAAAGGCCAGAACTATGGAACATTTATAATGGTAAGATCAACAAAGGAGAAAATGTAAGGGTATTCCCTATCAGTAACTGGACCGAACTGGATGTTTGGAATTATATAAAAAGGGAAAACATTGACTTGCCAGCTATTTACTTCTCTCATGAAAGGGAAATACTGGAATATGAAGGCCAATTGATAGCAGCTTCTGAATATATAAAATTGGAGGAATCCGATATCATAACCCGTAAGCGGGTTAGGTATCGTACAGTGGGCGACATGACGTGTACTGCCGCTGTTGAAAGCCAGGCCAATACGCTGGATGAAGTTATAGCCGAGATCACAGCTACAAGAATTAGTGAAAGAGGTGAGACCAGGATTGATGACAGGATATCTGAAGCAGCTATGGAAGACCGTAAAATAAATGGATACTTCTAACTGTAATTAAAATCAAGAAATAAAACTTATTATAATGGACCTACTACGTTTTATTACCGCTGGGAGTGTTGACGATGGGAAAAGCACGCTAATTGGCCGGTTGCTTTACGATAGTAAAAGCATCCTGGCAGACCAGCTGGAAACATTAAAGAAGCAAAGCAAGCATAACGACCATGCAGATATAGACCTTGCTCTGTTAACTGATGGTTTAAGGGCCGAAAGGGAACAGGGAATTACCATCGATGTGGCCTACAAATATTTTTCAACGCCCGTTCGCAAGTTCATTATTGCTGATGCCCCTGGTCATATCCAGTATACCCGAAACATGATCACAGGTGCCTCAAATTCTGACTGCATTATCATATTAATAGACGCCAGGAATGGCGTAATTGAACAGACACGACGCCATTCTATCATCGCTTCTTTATTAAAAATACCACATGTAATTGTTGCCGTTAATAAAATGGATATGGTAGGTTATGATAAATCAGTTTTCTCCAATATTGTTTCTCAATTCCAGGACGTAGCCAGGGAACTTGAACTGAATGACGTGTATTATATTCCAATCAGTGCATTAAAAGGAGATAATATTATCCACGCATCACCAAATCTTACCTGGTTCAATGGTGATACACTTCTTTCTCATCTTGAAAACATTGAATTGACAAAAGATGAAAGGACATTGTCCAGGTTTTCAGTTCAATTTGTTATCAGGCCGCATGCGGATGATTTACATGATTATCGTGGTTATGCAGGTAGAGTTTCCAGTGGTACTTATTCCAAAGGAGATGAAGTAAGCATTTTTCCTTCAGGCCTTACTTCAAGGATTAGTAAGATAGAAGTAAATCAAAAGGAAGTGGAAAATGCCTTTGCCGGCCAAAGTATCATACTTCATTTGAATGATGATATTGATATCAGCCGTGGTGATGTTATCGTCAAATCCAATCAACTACCTCTTGTTGAAAATGAGTTCCAGGTTCTGATGTGCTGGATGGACAATACTGTATTAAATACAGGTAATAAATATATTCTTCAGCATGGTACCCGCAGGATCAAGGCCCTGGTTAAGGACATTGAGTATAAGCTAGATGTTAATACGCTTTCACGTGATGCACCAGGTGCTGTCAAATTAAATGATGTGGTTAGGGCTACGATAAAAACTGCAGAGCCTCTTGCCTTTGACCGGTATAAAGATCTGCCTGTAAATGGTTCTGCAATCCTTATTGATCAAACAAGTAACATGACAGTGGGGGCTTGCCTGATACAATAAAAATTGAACAGTTATTCTTTGATCCTCTAATAATGTCATCCATGGATAATATGCAAAATGGAAAAGTTTTTTTAGTGGGAGCAGGTTGTGGCGACCCAGACCTGCTCACCGTAAAAGGAATGCGGTTACTTCAGCAGGCAGATGTAGTATTGACAGATAGACTGGTAAGTCCTGATATCATTACAAGATATACATCAACCAATGCTGAGGTCATTTATGTTGGTAAACAATGCCGCAAAGGTGAATCTACCCCACAGTCAACAATTAATGAATTAATGGTGCTCTATTCAAATGAAGGTAAAAATGTGGTTCGGTTAAAAGGAGGAGACGTATCAGTTTTTTCAAACATCCTTGATGAATTGGAAATTTTAAATAAATATCTAATTCCCTATGAAATAGTTCCTGGAATAACAGCGGCTCTTGGTGCAGCAGCCTATGCTGGCATTCCGCTCACTGCAAGAAATTACGCAACAGCTGTACGTTTTCTTACTGCATATCGTTCGGATATAGTTACTGATGATTACTGGGCTGACCTGGCACAAACGGATGATACACTGGTATTTTATATGTCTTCAGAAACACTTCCGGAAGTAATTACTAAACTGGTTCAAAACGCTATTGATCCCACAAAATTATTGGCTGTAGTTGAGCAGGCAACTACTCCCTTACAAAAAATATATGTTGGTTCCTTATATGATTTTGAAGAGAAATGGGCAAAGAGACAATTTCTATCTCCAAGCCTGGTCATTATAGGAAAAGTTGTGGCTCTACATGAGCAATTTGATTGGTTTTACAGAAAAAGAACCAGTGGAGATTATTTCAATGGCCAACTTGAACATAACAGCACATTAAAGGAATCTTTTGGCTTAACCGCATAAATTAAACTCGATGTTACCAGCTCCAAAAATGAAAATGGTCAAGGATTTAGTTGCTGATCTCTCGAGGGAGGAGATCATCTGGTTAAATGGTTATTTATCCGGAGTGGCTTCCCTGGAGAAAAAGCAGGAAACTATTTCTGCCAACGTTCGTAAAATAACCATCACCTATGGTACAGAAACTGGCAACTCTAAAAAGCTGGCAACCAGTTTTGCTGCAAGGGCCAAAAAGAAAGGAATTCAATCTAAACTAGTTTCATTGGATCAATATCGCCTTTCTGATCTCTCTAAAGAAGAATGGTTCTTTACTATTATCAGCACACAAGGTGAAGGGGAACCTCCTGCAACTGCCAAAAAGTTTTACGATCACCTGCACCAGGAAAATATTTCTCTATCCAGTGTGAAATATGGTGTCCTGGCCCTTGGAGATACTTCCTATCCTTTATTTTGTAAAGCAGGGGAAGATGTAGATGCACAACTGCAAAGACTTGGAGGAACAAGAGTGATGCCCTTGCATAAATTAGATACTGATTACGAGATAGAAGCTGAAAACTGGATCACGAATTTATTAGATTCATTACTAGATGCTGCACCTGTACCTATTGCAGTGGAAGTTCAACCAAATACTAAAAAAACAAAACAGCAGTTTTCGGGACGTGTTCAAACTTCTATCAACCTTAATGGTTCAGGTTCTTCCAAAGAAACTTACCATGTTGAAATTACTGCCGATGGCGCGGAGTATGAACCGGGAGATGCGCTGGGATTAATTCCAAAGAACCCCAGGGTTGTTGTGGATAAAATCATGAAACTGGTTGGAGCAGATGAAAATAAACAGGTTATTTATAAAAATACAGAGGCGACAATTGGTGATCTTTTAAACTCCAGGTTGTCTGTGATCCACCTGTCTGAAAGAGTGGTTAAAAAATACAGTGAAATTGTCCGGCAGGATATACCACTGACCCGGATGGACCTCCTTGATCTATTAAGGATCTATCCAATAAGTCAACCTGAACAATTTGAATCTATCGTCCAATCTCTTGATCCCATTACACCAAGATTGTATTCTATTGCTTCTTCTCCATTAGCGCACCAATACGAGGTTCACCTAACAGTAGCTAAAAATACGTATAGGATTGGCGAGCAGGAGAGGAATGGGTTGTGCTCTTCTTACCTGTCCCAATTAAAAGAAGGAGATGTCTTTGATTTCTATATTCATAAAAACCAGTTGTTCAAGTTGCCTGCCCAGGACAAAGATATCATTATGATAGGTCCGGGTACTGGAATTGCTCCTTTCAGATCTTTTATTGCGCAACGTGATGCAGAAGGAGCTGAAGGAAGAAGCTGGCTGTTTTTTGGTGACCAGCACTTTACAACTGATTTCCTGTATCAGACTGAATGGCAGAACTGGCTGCAGATGGGATCATTGACCAGAATGAATGTGGCTTTTAGCCGCGACCAGGATCAAAAGCTATATGTACAACATAAAATGTTACAGCATGCATCGGAATTATTTCAATGGATAGAAGAGGGTGCATATGTGTATATATGTGGTACACGGGATCCAATGAGCATTGATGTTGAAAATACTTTGTTACAAATCATTACAGAATACAAACAACTAGACGAAACCCAGGCCCTGAATTACCTAGTTGAAATGAAAGAAAGCGGTCGATTGGTAAAAGACGTTTATTAAAAACTACCGGGATCTATTCCTGGCAAAAGAAATGACAATGGCAGAGCAAAAGAATTTATCAGTTGTAGAAAAGATCAAGAAATCAAGTGATGGTTTGAGAGGCACATTGAAGGAAAGCTTATTTGATGAGTTGACCGGGGCAGTTCGGGAACAGGATCATGCATTGATAAAATTTCATGGCATGTATGAACAGGATGACCGTGACCTAAGGGAAGAAAGAGCTTTAAAAAAGCTTGATAAGCTTTACTCTTTTATGATCAGGCTACGTATTCCAGGTGGATTGATTACGCCCCAACAATGGATTGCTGCCCACCATATTGCAGGTGCGTATTCTACCGGTGTCATTAAGATCACTACAAGACAAACTATTCAATTACATGGCATTTTAAAGCGCGATATCAAGCCAACCTTAAAAGATTTTAATGCTGTGGCATTAGATTCAATTGCGGCATGTGGAGATGTTAACCGCAATGTTATTTGCAGCAGCCATCCTTCTCAATCACCATTACATAAAGAGATTCATGATTATGCAGGTAAGCTAAGTGAAGCGCTACTTCCAAAGACAAGGGCTTTTTATGAAATATGGCTTGACGAAGAAGTTCTAGTCGATAAAAAGGAGGAGATTGATCCATTGTACCAGGACCATTATTTGCCTCGAAAGTTCAAGATAGCCATTGCCATTCCTCCGAATAACGATGTGGATGTATTTGGAAATGACCTTGGATTGATTGCAATCATTGAAAATGAGAAATTGCTAGGTTTTAACCTGGCAGTAGGTGGCGGACTGAGCTCCACACATGGTAATCCATCCACCTATCCGCGACTGGCTACTGTATTGGGCTTTGTACCTGCCGGCGATAAGTTAATGAGAGCTGTTTATGAAGTGTTGACCATACAGAGGGACTATGGAAATCGCAGTGACCGCAAACAGGCACGCCTAAAATATACGATTGATAATATGGGTGTTGATGCCTTTAAAGCTGAATTAGAAAAAAGATGTGGATTCCCTTTACAGGAAACCATGCCTTATCAATTTACAGAAAGGAAAGACTATTATGGCTGGAAACAGAACAGCGAAGGAAAATGGCATTATACAATTTTCGTTGAGAATGGCCGCGTATTAGATGATGAAAAACTAGCCTTAAAAACAGCTTTACTGAAGGTGGCAGAATCAGGGCTGGCACAATTTCGGTTTACTCCGAATCAAAATCTTATTTTAAGTGATATTGATGAAACTAACAAAGCTGAGATAGAAAAAATATTAAAACAATTTGGGGTAATAGACCATACTAATAGTTCCGGGTTGTTAAGAAAGAATGCCATTGCCTGTGTAGCATTTAATACCTGTCCCCTGGCATTGGCAGAGGCACAGCGATATCTACCTACACTCATAAGTAAAATAGAGCCCTTGCTCACAAAATATAATCTGGAGTCTGAGGAGATCAGTTTAAGGATGACTGGTTGCCCCAATGGATGCGGAAGGTCCCCATTAGCAGAAATAGGTTTTATCGGGACAGCTTACGGTCGTTATAATCTCTACCTGGGTGGTGACAGGCTGGGGGAAAGATTGAACCAAAAATTTAGGGATAACCTTGACGAACAGGGAATATTAGCAGTTTTAAATGAAATGTTTTCCGATTATAGCCAGAACCGGGTAAATGGAGAGACACTAGGCGATTTTGCCTGGAGGAAATATTTTGAACAGCGTTAAATAGAATATATGGAAGCAGAGGTTTTTCATAAGGAAGAAGTAGGAAAGGTGGATAAAGAGGTCAATAGTCTTTTCCCGGTCTTCCTTAGGTTGGAGCAATTACAGGTATTGCTGGTAGGTGCTGGAAATGTGGGATTGGAAAAATTGAAAGCAATGCTTCAAAATGCGCCACAAACCCATATTACTGTTGTGGCTACTGAAGTAACTGAAGAAGTAAAGCTTCTGGCTTCCCGGCATTCCTTTGTTACCATTATTGAAAAAGATTTCGAATCCGGGGATCTTTTGTTGAAAGACATTGTGGTGGTGGCTGTAAATAATAAAGACTTAAGCCTTAAGATCAGGTTGTTGGCAAAGGAAAAAAACCTCCTGGTCAATGTTGCTGACACCCCGGCTCTGTGTGATTTCTATCTTGGTTCTATCGTGCAGAAGGGTTCTGTTAAGATCGCCATTTCTACCAATGGCAAGTCTCCTACTATGGCCAAGAGACTCAAGGAAGTATTGAATGCTGCTATTCCTGCTGAAATCAATAATGCAACCAATAATTTGCATATCATACGTAACAGGTTGAATGGCGGGTTTGCTATGAGAGTGAAAAAGCTTGATGAACTCACACGTGGAATCGTGGAAAAAGATAATGCAGAAAAAGAGAGACAATGGAAAAGGATTGCCACTATAAGCGTTACTGCCTTTGCACTTATGCTGTTGGGACATTTTATATTTTCTTACATCCCTTTAAAAGAGTTTGCTGTAACAGCGATTGACTGGACTAAAACGCTGGACCGTAATTTTCTCTGGATGATCCTTGCGGGTTTTCTTGCGCAAATGGTAGATGGTGCCACCAGCATGGGATATGGGGTTACAAGCGCAATCGTACTGATGTCGGCAAACGTAAGCCCGGCAGCTATCAGTGGAAGTATCCATACGGCGGAAATGTTTGCCAGTGGGGCCTCAGG
>JAEZLJ010000146.1 GCA_023415275.1 Bacteroidota bacterium | reverse complement strand
GTATCCTGGGCGTAGATAGGGAGTTCCTATACCGGAGGTAGGGAGAAGACCGGGCGGAAGCCTGACAGAACTTCATTTAAAAATGTTTGGAAGTAACGAGTCGGGTACTAAATAGGTAAAACCTTCCGGCAATAGGGTCAATAGATAAAATAAAGTGCAGGCTAAAAGGCTACATCATATATCCTGGCAAAATGGACAGAAGTAAATAATTTAAACCTGTAGATCATTGCATTATCCGGCTTTAATTTTTAATTCCTCCCGGGCCTTCATTTCCACAGGTCTCCAATGCATGCTAAAACCATTTAACTTTATAGATGCGCCTTATGAAGCGATGCTAAATGAGATAGTGCCTGCTTTGAGGAATCAAGTAAAACAATATAGCTCATGTATAACTACGATACACTTTCACAAGCTACGCGCAGCCTGAAGCAAAGAGGATATACTGAGAACCTGAATCTTAAACCTTTTTGCGTGGAATGCGCATCACGGGCCCTGCAGCTGAACCCTGAAGATTTCACCATTGATGAATACTACCGCTTTGAAGGCAACAGTGATCCGGCTGACAATAGTATTGTGTATGCCATTTCAGCAAATGATAATAGTGTAAAAGGCGTGCTGGTGGATGCATACGGTGTGTATGCAGAAAACATTACCCCTAAAATGGCTGAAAAGCTGAGGGTGTCCTGATTCAATCATTTACTTATGCTCGACATTGTTATAGAAGCCCGCAATGCGGCCATCAGTGCGGAAATGAAAGTGAAACGTATCCTTCCTTTTCGCCAACGCCGTATGGTGGGTCCCTTTATTTTTATGGATCATGCCGGACCTTTGACTGATATGCCTTCACCTCCATCAGGCCTGGATGTATTGCCACATCCCCATATCGGGCTTTCCACTGTCAGTTATTTGTTTGGCGGGCAGGTTACGCACCGCGACAGCCTGGGGGTGGAGCAGATCATTCGCCCTGGAGAAGTGAACTGGATGACCGCAGGGCGAGGCATTGCACACTCAGAGCGTTTTGAAAGTCCTTCTGCTCTGTCCGGGGGTTTGGAAATGATCCAGACATGGGTAGCATTGCCGGAAAAGGAAGAGGAAGCTGCGCCCTCTTTTAATAATTATACACCGGACCAACTGCCCGTCTTTACTGATAAAGGGGTTTGGATGCGGCTTATAGCTGGCAATGCCTATGGTTTATTGAATGATGTGAAAACAGTTTCGCCTTTGTTTTACCTGCACGTGGTGCTGCAGCCCGGGGCCGTATTCGGTTTGCCCAAGGAACATTCAGAAAGGGGGTTTTATATTGCCAAAGGCACAGTAGAAGTGTCAGGCGTAAGCTACGGTCAGGGTAAAATGCTTGTGTTTCAAAAAGGTGTGGATCCCCTTATCATTGCCAAAGAACCCAGCACGCTTATGCTGCTGGGCGGTGAACCCTTGGGTGAGCGATTTATCTGGTGGAATTTTGTTTCCTCACGCAAGGAACGTATCGAGCAAGCCAAAGAGGATTGGAAGCAGGGTAGAATACTTTTGCCGCCTACAGACAACAAGGAATTCATTCCATTGCCTGATGACAAGTCCAGGCCGGCAGGCACTGCACCAAGGCCCGAGCCACTTTCCTAATGTGCATTACAAGAAGAAGATATCAGTCTTCATTAGGCAGGATAACTACTTATGCATTCGAGTAAAAAACATTGCAGAAAGACTGGTTTTACAAATAAGCTTTCCCCATCCTCCTCACTAATCCCATCAAATCCTGGCAATACTGGTTCTACCATTTGTCTTCTTCCGGAATATCAGCATTGCCTTTGTATCGTTCCCTCGACCGGGCTTTTTCCAGTTGGCGCTCAATGAGCAAGTCTGTAATTAATTCTGCAGCATCGGTTTTTGGATGTTCTTGCAGCAATCGCTTCAGCTTAGGTTCAGACACATCCACCCTATACAGCACCCACACCAGCTTATTGAAGTCATGTACCAGCAGGTGATTGACTAATTCCACCAGTTTTTGCCGGCCTTCATCCATGGATGTGGACGGCATACCGGGGGCAATTTTTGCCAGTAAGGCATCTATATCGCGGGTATCCATGATGCAAAGATGGCAAGCAAAAACGACCTGTTTTTTTAAAACTTTTCTACTACCCCCAGTCCAAAAAGGGCAAAGTCATATTTGGCAGGATCATCAGGGTCAAAGCGTTTCAGGTGAGCATTTAGTTCCAGGCCGGTAAGCCAGTCCACCTGCTTGCGGGTGATGAGATCAAACCGGCGCGCCACACGGGCCACGTGCACATCAATAGGACAGATCAACTGTGAGGGGGAAATCGTTTTCCAGATACCAAAGTCAACGCCCTGGTCATCACGTCGCACCATCCAGCGCAGAAACATATTCAACCGCTTGCAGGTAGATCCTCTTTCGGGGGTGGCAATGTGTTTTTTGGTACGTGGCGGTGCATCGGGCAGTGAAAAGAAATAATGATGAAAGCCTGCCAAAGCATTTTCTATGTTGTCATCCAAGGGTTGCATCCATTGGCTGAAAGCAGTTTCCAGGGAAGGGTACTTTGAATAATGATAATGCAGGAACTCGATAAAATAAAGCAGGTCGGTGGTATTGAAAGTGCGGTGCTTGAAATTCAGTAACTTCTTTAAGTCTGCTCCTGTGGCATGGAGTATAAATTGATGTGGGGCATCATCCATCATTTGCAACAGTTCTGTGGTCTTGTTGATGATGATGGTACGATTGCCCCACGCAAATATGGATGCAAAGAAACCCGCGATCTCGATGTCCTGTGGTTTGCTGAACCGGTGCGGCACCACAATGGGATCAGTGGCTATAAATTCAGGCCGGTTGTATTCCTTTACTTTTTTATCCAGGAACTCTTTCAATTGGTCACTCACCCGGCAAATCTAAAGCGTTCCTGCGCGTATTTATCAATTGACTGAAGCGAGGGCCTTGCCATTTTGAATGTATTGCACGGCGGCCTCCAATACTTCATCCTTGCCTGCAGCTACTCCTTTGACGGTAGGATGTACTACTATATCAGGCTGGATGCCTACACCCACAAACTCGGTTCCATCATAGAAATAATCCCTTTTCGCACACACCCTGCCCATGCCACCGCCCGGCAAACTAAACATTACTGGCTGACCAGTGCTTCCTCCTGTAGGTTCGCCTATTACCACGCCTCTTTTCATGGATTTGTACACGGAGGTAAAGTCCTCTGCGGCAGAATAAGTGGCCGCACTGGTAAGCACTACTACCGGTGCTGTATAAGTGGTTTTCTTATAAGGCTTCCAGTCGTAGGTATCAACACTTGTATTTTCCACTTCGCCCCAGGCCCTGCCTACCGGCCTGTAATGGCGCAAGGCAGTCTTGCCCTGGTAAAATGGTTTGTCTGTAAGGCAGCCCAGTATCTCGAAGCCATTATTGCCATTGCCGCCGCCATTGTTGCGCACATCAATGATCAATGCTTTGGTGGGAGCTATATAAGCATATAGGCTATCAAAGAGTTTTACAAGTCTTTCTTCGTTAAAAGAATTGATCTGCAGGTAGCCAATATTCCCTTTAAGCACCTTAAAGCTCACCAGCGGAAAACGGTCCCAATACTTCTCTACACTTTTGTATTTCAATGTTTGGGTAAGGGTGGCACCTGATGGCGTTTTGAAAGTCAGGTTCACTTCCTTGCCTGCCGTGCCTGGGAATAACTCATACCGGTAAATGCGGTCAATACTGTCCTGTAGTGTAGAAAAATGCAGGTAGGGACTAATGTTTTGCTGTATGTACTTTTTTAATTCAATTCCGTTAAACGCTACCAGTTCCATTCCAGGCTTAATGACCTGCTCTTCTTTGATGGTGGAGGTATTTTCAATCACAATGGCCTTGTTTTCTATCCATCTTACTTCCAGTGGCACTATGGCATTCTTGTTTTTGAAAAAGCTGAAGGGAAGGTTGATACCTGTGTGGCCGTCCCGCAGGTACTGGTAAAAATTTTGCAGCACCTGGTAGTATTCCAGTGTAGTGCTGGTGGCCATCACTTTTGGAATAAAGCTTTGGTAAAGACTATCCCAGTTCAGGGAAGGCACCAGGTCGAAGTTGGCAAAGTTGTAC
>JAEZLJ010000143.1 GCA_023415275.1 Bacteroidota bacterium | reverse complement strand
CACGGAGTATCCTGGGCTTTCCTATAAGGGAGATAGGAAGGAGGTCGGGCGAAGGTAGCAGGAAGACCTTCCGTAACATACCTGGTCCTGGCGCCCTTTTAACAGGCTAGCGTATCCAGGTACGCTTCTTTCACCTTGTTCAAATATGCCAAACGCTGTAAATGATCCAATCCGCGTGTGAGGTAGAAAAATAGTTATGATATTGGTAGAACAATGTCATTCTTTAAGGTAACGCAATGATATAACCAGTGAAAAGCCCCGAGGTTTATAGAACAGATATAATTGGCTGTAATGAAATGGGTCAGGCAATGAGCTTGCGGGCCATACTTAATTGTTCGCGGATTCTAAACGGATGTGTGTTTATTATGCTGGCCACTTCCAACTCGTTGAAGCCTATAATATCCACTAATAAGTAGGTGGTCCACACGGGCAACGGCATCTGCCTGGTCTGGTGAAGCATAAAAGACCTGAGATAAGGCCTGCGCTCTAGTGCAAGTTCATGATCTACGTAATTTGTTTTGCATTGAAACATGTCGTTGCTGACCAGGAATACGCATTTTTGCACCACTTTTTTTACCAGCCATAATCGCAACGACAGATCTTCCATATGGCAGGACGCTGAAGAAGCCATTGCCCTGACTTCCTGTAATATTTTCAAGGAATGAGTTTCATTAAAGCCAAACCCGGAAGTAACCTGTAGCAATACCGGTTGATTTTTTGACCAGGTATCTTTGATAGGAAGTGCACGATTATTCATAACCGTTATTTAATATTGATTAGATACGCATAATAGGGAGAGTGGGTACTGCCTGTTTGCCCATTAGCCATGCGGAATAATGACAGTAAAACAACAAGGGATACAGAGATACTTTCTTAGGGATCTTTTTATGTTCTGCTTTCTATATCCCTTGTCATAGCCAACCTACAGTGATTTGAGGTATTCAATAATATCCTGCTTTTCGGAGGCCGTCAACCCCAGTGAAAAATGATCATTGTAATGATTTATCACATCAGCATAAGTGGCAAACCTTCCATCGTGGTAAAAGCCACCCTTTTCCCGGGCAAACAGCCCACCCAATGGTGTGGTCCTGTACTTTCCGGTAGGAGAACGCATGGCTTCAAAATTATCGATGCCCAATTCCTCCCCCGTATGCAGCACATTGTCAGCCAGCAGTGGTGCAGCATGGCAGGTGTTGCATTTAGCTTTTGACATAAATAATCCCTGCCCTCTGGCCGCCATTGGCACATTAAAACTACCTGCGGGAGGTACAGGCGCCTTGATTGAATGCTGGTAAGCCCTAAGTGCAGGCAATTTGGAAGTGATCAGGTCCGGGTTATGTGTAACATTCCAGAATCCATTTTCTACGGCTATGGGATATTTCACAGGATCGTTCAAACGATCATCATGAAAGGTTCCTTTACCATGCATTTCCAGGTTGCCTACAAATGCATTCCAGTAGCTGATATCACCCCAGCCTGTATAAGTGGTGAGATCAATGTCTTTCAATCCAAATGCAGCAGGGATCAGGTTGGCAGCCACCGTTCCATCCGGCTTAAGGGCCTTCCCATCCATAAAGAGTACAGCTGCAAACTTGCCGGGTCCCCAGGCACCGAGCACAGAACGTAGGGTAGGTTCATTCACATGCAGCATATTGGCAATTGGCTGTGCATTATCCGTTAGGGAAATGATAGTGCCAACATCAAGATCGCGGTTAGGCCATCCATCAAGACGCTTTCCTATACCTTGTGCAAACGAGTTATCAACCGTGGAATGACAGGAAGCACAGGTGATGCCCACCGAGGTCAAATTTCCCGATGCATTGAAACTTCCCTTTACACCTACTACGGCATTTAACTTTAAAAGCGCAACCGTAGTAGCAGGATCATCCAGGTTCACTGCTCCTGATTTGATAGCGGCTACCAGGTCGGCAGGAAGCGCATCAGCGTCCACCTTCAAACCCACTGCCAGCGCGGTTTTAGGGCTGACCCCGCCTCCATATCCACCATATTTTGCACCTAAAATAGCTTTATCCAAATGCAGCACGCCAGACCAGAAGTCCTCATCTCCAAAAGTATCATGCCTGAAAATGTCCTTTCCCGTAGCTATTAAGGCCGGATCATTGTCTGTATTTTTTCCTTTATGATCTTCTTTTCTGCATTGAGCCAGTGTGGTTATTGTTATCAGAGAAACAACGACCACCAGTTGATTTGTGTAGCGCATAATTGAGCTTATTATTATGGTAAATAAAATTTTTGGATATCTACATAGGCTATTGGCAGGTGTTTGAAATGGTAAACACTGATCATAACATTGATGGTACGGAACGTCTGTAATCTGTATTGAATAAATAGAGCAGTTAAAATGAAAAAGGTTACAGCCACCCAGCGGTATTTTTTAAATGCTTTCTTTTTTTATATAAAACTGATAATACTAACCTGTCATTGTAACCTTTTTATGAATGACCGAATCCATTAAGCAGACAACAAATTTTTTTTACCAAAATTTCAAACAATGACAAGCAGAAAAATTGTAAGATTGGCAGTTCCGTTAACCCTTGCCTGTGCACTTCTATTTCAAACTGACCTTTCTGCGCAGCAGAAGAAAGATCTTACTGACCCCGAGATTGCCTCAGTAGCTGTAGTGGCCAACCAGATCGACATCAACTATGCGGATATAGCCTTACAAAAATCGAAAGATAAAGCCATCATCAACTTTGCTGAAACCATGAAGAGAGATCATAAAGCTGTGATAGGCCAGGCCACAGCATTGGTTCAAAAACTGGGTGTAACACCCAAAGACAATGCAGTCAGTGAAAGCCTGCTTTCCCAGGCTGCTCAAACCAGGCAATCCTTACAGAAAAAATCAGGTGCCCGTTTCAATAAAGCCTATATAGACAATGAAGTGGCTTATCATAAAGCAGTGATCAATGCAGTGGAGCAGCAATTGATACCACAGGCGGACAATGCCGAATTAAAACAATTATTAGAAAACGTGGTTCCGGCGTTAAAAGCACACCTTGAGCATGCTGAGATGGTGCAGAAAAATTATAAATAATGAGACATTTCCTGATCAAATTTTTCTTCCCTGCTATTTTTATTTCTTTGGTGATGTTATCATCCCGTTGTTCTTCCCCACTAGGTGATCAAAAGCCTCAAACGCATCACGTGGATATCATAGGAATGAAATTTTCACCTACAGAATTAACGGTGAACAAAGGAGACACAGTCACCTTTATCAATAAGGATATCATAACGCATAATGTGACGGAACAAAACGATAAAAAATGGGCATCAGCTCCTTTGCAAAGCGACCAGTCTTATAAGCTGGTTGTAAAGGAAAGCGCTGATTACTATTGCAGCTTTCACCCCGTTATGAAAGGCAAACTGGTAGTGAAATAACCTTGGCACCTGTGTTGATGGCATAGGTTTGGTTTGTAAAAAAGAACCGCCATACATAATGGCGGTTCTTTTCAATTATTTCACCCGGACAGGCTTACAACACCTAATAGTTAGGTACTATTTCCTTTTACAGATTTCCCATCCAACTACTTTTCTTACAGATTGATCTTACCGAATAAGGATTTACCAAAACCTGGCACTCATTAAGACAGGGGAATACGTGTTTTTCCCTTCATTATTCCAGGGCCCAATAACAGCTGATCTAAGTCCTCCGCTAGCCATAAAATGGATGTAAACATGATCATAAAGGCCCGTTTTCAACTATCCAGGCTTCCAGGCATAATATAGCTTCTTTCCCAATAGCAAAAGTTGGAAGGACCCTAACCCCAGGCTTATGTTCGTAATCAGATAACTTCTATCAGTTATTTATCATATAAATGTCTGATGAAGGTCATTAAAAATGGACTATATATTTCCAAGCTTTGTGGTGCGAATAGAGAAATATGTGAAAAACCCGGTTGCTATAACTCACTTGCTCAAAAGCCTGGACATCATAACAGGAAGGGAAATACTTACGCCTGGATCTTCAACCACCTTCACATTAGTAAAAAATTCAACCATCATATAAAAAGTTTATTATGAAAACGTTCCTTCTTTTTTTGATCATGTGCATGGCTACGGTCTCGGTTTCAGCACAAGCTAAACCTTGTAAAAATAAATCGGCTCAACAAACAGCACAATATACCTGTCCTATGCATTCAGATGTTGCCATTGCGCAACCTGGCAAGTGTCCCAAATGTGGCAAAAAAACTGAGGTTACTGCAAAGGAGTCTGTAAAGACAGATATTTTAAAGATATCAACCTGCCGCACTCACCCTGATGTAGTTTTAGATAAAGATGGCAATTGCTATGAATGTGCAAAGGCATCTTCTATTAAGATCTATACCTGCCGCATGCATCCTGATGTAGTATTGGATAAGGATGGCAACTGTTACGAATGTGCCAAGACTGCATCTGCAAAAGGTTTTTGATAACTAATGTAAATCAGGAAATTCCGGGTTGCATGATTGTATATTCAACCTACAAACCTGTAACCCACTCCTGATTCTGTCAGCAAAAAAACAGGCCTGTTTGGATCATCTTCTATCTTCTTTCTTAACTGGGCCATAAAGACACGTAAATACTGCGACTGGTTGATGTAACCAGGGCCCCAAATGGCACGCAAAAGGTATTGATGCGTTAATACCTTGCCCTCATTGCGCACCAATAAAGCAAGCAGGCTATATTCTGTTACAGTAAGCTTGAGAAGCTCTCCTTTTTTCTTTACAGTTCTGTTTACCAGGTCAACTTGAAGATTATTGAATTGCAAGAGGGACTCCCCTTCTTCATGGCCCTGGCTTCTCAGAGCAGATCTTATACGGGCCAGCAATTCACCTGAACGGAATGGCTTGGATAAATAATCATTGGCTCCATTATCTAATGCCCTGATAATATCCTCTTCATTTTTTTGTACGGAAAGAATAATAACAGGCTTGGTATACCAGGTTCGTAGCTTTTGCAGCACCACATGACCACTTTCATCAGGCAACCCCAGGTCGAGCAATATTAATTCAGGAGGGTGATTGCCAGCCATGATCAATCCTTCCTTGGCATGGCTTGCCAGCCTGACCATATAGTTGTTGGTCTGAAGCGTTATTTCCAAAAGCTTCCTGATCTGTGGCTCATCATCAATAATCAATATTTCCTGCCTATTCATGTATATAATTAAAAGAATTAGTCTTAACAGGAATGAGAATAATGAACCTGGCACCGCCCATTTCACTTTTTTCAAGACTGACTGTTCCGGAAAGGGCCTCTGTAAATCCTTTTACAATGGAAAGGCCTAATCCTGATCCTGCGGTGGCTGAATTACGTGCTCTTGAGAATTTATAAAACACATCATTTATCTCCTTTAGATTAAATCCCTGGCCACTGTCTTCCACAATCACTTCCAGCACATCGGCCGGGCAGGTAGCAGAAACCATTATTTCTTTATTTGCTTCCGTGTGAATGGCTGCATTGTTCACCAGGTTGTAAATTACCTGGTCCAGCATTCCTTTATCTAATGAGCATAATGGAAGGTTTTGGTTGATGCTGATATCAATTTTGCGATGCGGGTTGTTCTCTTCCACTCTTTTCACTACGTCATAAATCAATTCCACTACATCGGTCCAGTCTTTTTTTGGCTGAATATGTCCTGATTCCAGTCTTGAAATATTAAGCAGGTTTTCCACCTGCTGGTTCAGTCGTAAAGCAGCTTTGGATATTTCTGAAATAAGCAGGTCCTTATTTGACTGGGTAAGGTTAATATTCAATTGCAAATTATCTGCAGCCCCAATAATGGCAGCAATGGGCGTACGCAACTCATGAGACAGGGAATTGAGCAAGGTATTATACAGAACTACACTATTGGCACGTTCTTCTTTTAAACGGGAAGCCTTTTCCAGCTGTCGTATCTTATACGTAAGCACCCCATTAATCAGTGCAATAACAAAATACATCAGCAATAGTATTTTATCCTCTGTGGTCTGTATATGCACTGTAAAGCGGGGCGGAATAAAAAAATACCCCCAGATCATAGCACTTAAGGTAGCAGCAAGCAAAACGGGAAGAATGTCGAAGGTGATGGCCAGGAATGACACCGTTAGTAACAATATCAAAGCAATGACCCTGTATCCCATAAAATGGGAAAGTGCAAAGCAAACAGCAGATACCAGGATAACAATTACACTACTGTACAGGTATTGCTTTCCTTTTTTTACTGTATGTATTAAATAAGTACTCATTGATGCTACTATACAAATGTAGATTACTATACAGGATAGAATTGTTGGAAATGGGTGTAAAGATTTTATAAAGATTTGTTTCTGATTAGCTCAATAACTCATAAAATCCAGCTACTCCCTCTAGTTTTGATGTCCTGAATTTTTTTGAATGTCGTCACACAACAGGGTTTCGCTGGCAGGGTTTTTAATTGCACTGGGAATAATTTATGGCGATATAGGTACTTCCCCGCTGTACGTGTTAAATGCCATCATAAGCGGGAAGACAGTTACTGAGAACCTGGTTATCGGGTCTTTATCACTCATTATCTGGACACTGACCTTACAAACAACGGTCAAGTATGTGATCCTTACTTTGAGGGCAGACAATCGCGGAGAAGGTGGTATCTTTTCCTTATTTGCCCTGGTGCGCCGCAGGAAGAAATGGCTGGTGATACCCGCCATGATGGGTGGTGCTGCACTGCTTGCAGATGGCATGATCACGCCCCCTATTTCAGTGACCTCTGCCATTGAAGGATTGAAACAGATACCTTCCCTGGGGCATATTACTCAATGGACCATTATTTATATAGTTATTGGGATCTTATCGGTGCTTTTCTTTATCCAGCAATTTGGCACCGCATTTATCGGGCGTTTTTTTGGACCCATCATGACTGCCTGGTTCTTGATGCTGGCCACACTGGGCGCTTTTCATTTTATGGACCAGCTATCTGTATTCAAGGCTTTCAACCCCTATTATGGCATCAATTTATTAATTACGTATCCAGGTGGATTTTATATTCTGGGCGGAGTATTTCTGTGTACCACGGGTGCGGAAGCCTTGTATTCAGACCTGGGACATTGCGGCAAATGGAATATTCGTTATTCATGGATCTTTGTAAAAACCTGCCTGGTGATCAATTACCTGGGACAGGGAGCTTGGTTGCTTTCACATCATGCGGGAGAAAGGATATCAGCTGATATGATTGAAGCGGGCTTCAACCCTTTTTATGGTGTGATGCCTGATTGGTTTTTGTATTTCGGCATTGCCATTGCCACAGCAGCTACCATTATTGCCAGCCAGGCTCTTATATCTGGTTCGTTTACACTAGTCAGTGAAGCTATGCGCCTCAATTTATGGCCAAAGCTGAAGATCAGTTATCCCACGGAAGCTAAGGGTCAGTTATATGTACCTGCAGTGAACCTGCTGATTTATCTTGGATGCATTGGCATTGTATTGCATTTTCAAAAAGCTTCCAATATGGAAGCAGCCTATGGACTGGCCATCACCATTACCATGATCGCTACTTCCATCCTCTTTTCCAATTACCTGGTGATCCGACGTACCAAAAGCTTTCTTGTGTACTTATACTTATTAGTATACCTGACCATTGAAGTGAGCTTTCTGTATGCCAACATGGACAAATTTCCACATGGAGGATATGTGACAGTAATCGTAGGCGGATTGCTTTTTATGGTAATGTACAACTGGTTCAGGGCTCGCAGAATCAAAAACAGGTACGTAGAATTTGTAAGACTGGATCATTACATTCCCAAAATACAGGAATTAAGCAATGACCGGTCCGTAAATAAGTTTGCCACCCACCTTGTGTACCTGACCAGCGCAGATAATCCTAAAGAAATAGAACATAAGATCATTTATTCCATCCTCAATAAAAAACCCAAGCGGGCGGATATCTATTGGTTGATTCATGTTGATACTGTTGATGATCCTTATACTGCAGAATATAAAGTAGATCATATCATTCCCAATGACATCATCAGGGTGGAATTTCGATTAGGCTTCAGAGTGCAACCTCGTATTAACTTGTTATTCCGGAAAGTAGTGGAAGACCTGGTGATCAATAAAGAAGTAAATGTAATGAGCCGTTATGAAAGCCTGGAGAGAGATAAGGTGGCCGGTGATTTTCAATTTATTGTTTTGGAGAAATACCTGAGCCAGGATAATGACCTGCCCATCCTGGAAAGAATGATCATGAAATTGCACTTCTGGCTCAAGGCCATTAGTCTTTCAGAAGAAAGAGGATTTGGTTTAGAGCCCGGCAGTGTAACAGTTGAAAAGTTCCCTTTGATTGTATCACCGGTAACTAACCTGAGACTCAAGCGAGTGGATAAACAATATGGTTAACTCCAAGCAAAAAATAAAGGAAATACTGGTTATTTTGCTATCATGGCTAATAGCATTAGCCCTGGTGTATCTTGTAGTTGTCAAATTCAGGATCATCCTCCACAGATAGAACTATCAAAATAATGATTGAATGTATTTAGCAGTGACATAACCAGTGTAATGCATACTTTTCATTCCTCTTCCAGTTTTAATTCATAATGAACAGATGACTGATTTAAAAATCTGATCTAATAGAGTGATTCTTGCTGTGATTTTCTTGTCCACACAACTGTGAAACCAATTGTATACACAATTACAATTGCTTCTCTACAAATTAATTATTGCTTTTGTTTTTTGTAGAATGAACCTGTAGGCAATAATGAAAAACATTCAACAACTGAGGAACTTCTTGTAATAAATGAAAAGATGGTTATTGCGTTATTGAAGCTGGTATAATATTTTATCAGTTTTTATCTCCTACCCTCATTTTAATTTTTCAAGTTCAAATCATTAAAACTATGGACAGTATCAATCGTCAGCAGGAAGAAAAAAATCATGAAGACTTGCAGGATAGTAATGCAGGTAAGAAAATAAAGGAACTGGCAGGTAAAAGCAATACCTGCTTCTTTTGCACGGATATCAAATCTGGTAAGCCTTTGACAGTGAGACCCATGTCGGTTCAGAAAATGGATGAAAATGGGAATTTCTGGTTTTTAAGTGCCTCGGACAGTTATAAGAACAGGGAAATAGAGGCTGATAATAAAGTGCACTTATTGTTCCAGGGTTCAGCACATTCAGATTTTTTAAGCCTGTATGGGGAAGCCAGCATTTCACGAGACAAAGAACTGATCAAAGAACTTTGGGAACCCATTCTATAATCCTGGTTCACTGAGGGTGTGGACGATCCAAGGATCACCGTATTACATGTAAAGATCAGTGAAGGATATTATTGGGACAACAAGCACGGCAATGCAGTAGCGCTGATGAAAATGGCGGCAGGTGCAGTCTTAGGAAAGACAATGGATGATTCTATTGAAGGAAGGCTGAATCCGTAGCACCTTCCTATTTTTATAACCGGGTATGGACCATTTTATTGATAGTCCATACCCGGCAATTGCTGCCACCCTTTACATCTGTAATTGCAATCAATTACATTCCGGAAACTACTCCTATTAATATCTCTTCAGTCAACACCGGCATAACCAATGATCCTTCACCTTTTACATTTTCATAGGCACCTGTGCCTGACAAAACTTTCCAGCGTCCATTCAAAGTGCTCATATTACAATTCATACGAATAGCAAGTGTACCTCCAGGAAGTTCAAGATTCAAAGTACAATGCAATGCCATCCCTATAACTTCTGTCTGCATTACAAATGTACCAGACTCAGTGATGGCCCCTAATGTAGATACATTACCCGAGTAAGTAGTTCCATCAGAAGCAACACCTGTAATTGATGTATGTAGGGTGATGGGTGCATTTTGATTGGATTGAATAGATTGCCGGAGTAGCTTTGGATACGGCTGCCTGGTAAAGCTGCTTAAACTTACGAAAGATAGTAAAGCCACTGCAATCATTAATGCAGATACGATTGATCTTTTCATTGTTAAAGAGTTTAATTGTTAGAAAATGGGAGTTTACAACGGAAAGGAAAACAAGTTCATAGTTGCAGGACTGAGAAGGGCGCTAACAATTAATTCCAATATCATGTGTGGAAGAGGTTTCCAACAAGAAGGTAAAGCCTTACATATTAAAGTTACCAATATTATTATACAACCTGTCAAGTGAGGGTTGTACTTAAATAGACTATTTATGTTTACTTATTGATCAACTTCAGCAGGATCTTTCCTTTTTTTTGAAATTTGTAACCTATTGCTGTATTGCCTGCTCTATTAGATAAAACACGTAATATGTCAACAATTACAGCAAATTATGCTCATGAGCATAGAGCAGAAGCCTTGAGCAATACAGAGAAAGTAATATATATTTTAAAATGGACCTATGGGCTGGTTCCCATTGTGGCAGGCGCAGATAAGTTTACTCACTTGCTGACCAATTGGGATCAATACCTGGCCCCTATAGTTACAGACGTAATTCCGGTCCAACCGCATACATTCATGAGCATGGTGGGAGTTATAGAAATAGTAGCGGGCATTATTGTATTGACGAGGCCTAAGGTGGGCAGTTTGATAGTAGGATTTTGGTTATGCGGAATAGCTATCAACCTTTTACTAACCGGACAATATTTTGATGTAGCGGTAAGAGATATAGTAATGGCTATTGGAGTCTTTTGCCTGCACCTTTTAATGCGAAAAGAAGTAGTGAATTGAGGTATTTTTTAGTAAACCGATATTTCAAGGCCATCCACCCGGTTGGCCTTGAAATTTTTTGATAGTTCAGGATCGAAGGTCTTTTGCTTAAAGTTGGGACTTTCAAAGTAAACTGTCTTAATTAGCAATCTATATTGTCTTTTGGAAGCTTCCTGGAGAGGTGGATTTTTGTGCTATTGTATCCTTTATAAGTTCACCTTTAGCACTTTAGCTAAAAATATTTGAAAAAAATTTTTTAGGAAAAGACTCAGCCCTTATCTTCGCACTCCCAAAACAAAAAAGGGAGTTTAGCTCAGCTGGTTCAGAGCATCTGCCTTACAA
>JAEZLJ010000102.1 GCA_023415275.1 Bacteroidota bacterium | reverse complement strand
CCTGAGGGGTTATCGGAGGAACCGGTTTGCTGGCCGCACCTCGGCATTCAATAATACGGAACTGAGGTTCAAGATCAGCAATTTCAATACCTATCTTTTCCCTGGTTCCTATGGCGTATTGCTGTTTCATGATATTGGCAGGGTTTGGGCCGACGGACAAAAATCCACCACCTGGCATAATGGTTATGGCGGAGGAATATGGATTTCACCCATACAACGGTTTGTGATCACCGGTACGGTAGCTCATTCAAAAGAAGAAAGAATACTTCCTTATGTAACGTTTGGATTCCAGTTTTAATGACTCATTATTTTCAGTAAAAACATGATCATCCTCCGGCAGGTTTGCCGGTTTGTATATGCAAAACGGAACAATTATTCAGTTCTTTCATTGGTATTCTATGCCTGGTGGTGTCTTCTGGAACCATTTCAAAGAGCAGGCACCATACCTGGCAAAGCTTGGTATTAATGCAGCCTGGCTGCCACCAGCTTTTAAGGCCACTACAGGTGGCTATTCAGTAGGATATGATGTCTACGACCTTTATGATCTGGGTGAATTTGATCAGAAAGGCACCATACCTACCAAATATGGAACAAAGGACCAATATATTGAAGCAGTGAAAACTGCTCAATCCAATGGCATACAGGTATATGTGGACATAGTTTTAAATCACCTTGGAGGTGGCGATGAAAAGGAGCTGATTAGAGTGGTAAAAATGGATCCCGAAGACCGTAATCAACCCATTAGCGAGCCATATGACATTGAAGCCTATACGAAATTCACTTATCCTGGACGTAATGGTACCTATTCCAATTTTGAATGGAACCACACCTGCTTTTCAGGAGTAGATTATGATGATATTACCAGTGAAACCGCCATATTCAATATTTTAAATGAGCATGGCAGTGATTGGGAGGAAATGATCACCGATGAAAAAGGGAATTATGATTACCTGATGTATAATGATGTGGAGTTCAGGAACCCGGCGGTGAGGGAAGAACTGAAGCGATGGGGAGAGTGGTATTATAAAACAGTTGGTTTTGATGGTTTTCGCCTGGATGCTGTAAAGCATATTGCTCCACAATTTTATAATGAATGGCTGGCCCATATGAGGGCAGTAACAGGCAAAGAATTATTTGCCGTTGGTGAATACTGGGCGCCGGGTGAATTGCCTTTGTTATTAAAGTATATCGAGGCTACAGATGGCCAGCTTTCCTTGTTTGATGCCGCGCTGCACCACAACCTTCATCAGGCTTCCAGGGCTGGTAATGCTTACCATATGCCGGATATACTGAATGATAGCCTGGTAGCAGTGAATCCATTGCTGGCAGTGACCGTTGTTGATAATCATGATACACAACCGTTACAGGCACTGGAAGCACCTGTAGAACCCTGGTTTAAGCCTATCGCCTATAGCCTGATCTTACTGAGAGGCGAAGGTTATCCCTGTATATTCTATCCCGACTTGTATGGCGCAGATTATACCGATAAGGGTAGGGATGGCGAAGACCATTACATCTTGTTGACCAAAGTGGAAAGTCTTCCACTGCTATTGTTAGCCAGGAAAGAAATAGCCTATGGCTTACAGGTCGATTATTTCGATCACCCCAATTGTATTGGATGGGTAAGGCAGGGTGACAGAAAACACTATAATAGCGGTTGTGCTGTGGTTCTTTCCAATGGCGAAGCTGGCAATAAGTATATGAGTATGGGGAAAGCACACCAGGGAAAGATATTTATCGATCTGTTGGGCCATCATCCTGCCGAAGTGCAGTTAAATGAGAACGGGGAAGCAGAGTTTTTCTGTCCACCAGGATCTGTATCAGTATGGGTGGAGAAAAGAAAAGCAAAAAAGCTGAGGAAGCTGGCTTGAACCTTTTGGGGTTCATCTTTTAAGTAATTACTATTTGATAAGGTGGCTTGATATTTTAGTGAATACCTCTACAATAGTGTTCAATGAAGGAAAGCCTCTTTGTGAAATTGTCTCGAATAAAAATATCAGGTCTAATCCTATTCTTATTGACCATTTTTACTGCATCTGCCCAGACCACAGGTCAAAAGGCCGATCATATTAAAGTGGCTATTGCTCCTGAATATGATGATGTTTCGGGCTTTCACCGGTTTTTATTTGGGGAAAGCTACCGCAAGCTTTGGGCAGCACCGGTAAAAATGAAGATCATTTACCTGGATAAGGAAAAAGGTGGATTGAAAATCACGGAAAAAGGTGGTGGTCTGCAAACCAAATCATTAAGACTGGTAGATCCGACCGGCAGAGAATGGGTGCTGAGAAGTGTGCAGAAGTACCCCGAACGGGCACTTCCCAAAAAGCTAAGGGCCACCATCGCAAAAGATATTCTACAGGACCAGGTGGTTACCAGCCATCCGTATGCAGCTCTAACAGTGCCCCCCTTTGCTGAAGCGCTGGGAATATTACATACCAATCCACAAATAGTATATGTGCCTGACGATCCTGCCCTGGGACAGTACAGGAAAGATTTTGCCAACTCGGTTTTGCTGTTTGAAGAAAGGGAACCCGATGATGTACCTGACACGGATAACACTGATAAGGCGCAAGGAAAAGCAGAAAAGGACAATGATGTGAAGTTTGACCAGAAGCAGTTACTGAGGGCCCGGTTGCTTGATCATTTCCTGGGCGATTGGGATAGGCATGAGGACCAATGGCGATGGGAGAAAAATAAAAACGAAGACGAGAAGTTGTATGAACCCATTCCCAGGGACAGGGATAAGGTATATTATACTACATCAGGAATATTACCGGGCTTGTTATCGACACAACCTGGAAAGGCCAACCTGCAGCCCTTCAAAGACCATATTAAAAAGATAGGAAGCTATAATTATAATAACAGGTATTTTGACAGGTATTTTTTGAATGGGCTTAGTGAGGCAGACTGGCAGGAGCAAATCACATTCGTGCAAAGCCGGATAACGGATAGCCTTATACGCTATTCGGTTTCTTTATTACCCGACACCATCTATACCTTATCTGCCGAGAAGATCATACAAACGTTGATAGCCCGGAGAGCTAGCCTGAAAGAGTCTGCTTTGGCCTACTATCATTTCTTATCACGCACGGTAGATATTCCTGCATCTGACAAGCCTGAATGGATTGATATCAATGTAGGTGACAAAGGTGAGGTGGATGTAAGCATTTACAAATTATCAGATCAGCAAAGCCGCGAAGCAGTAATGTATCATAGGGTTTTCTTTCCCGGTGAAACGGACGAAGTCAGGTTATTTGGACTTGGGGGAGATGATATTTACCAGGTAAATGGGTCGGTTAAAACACCTATACGCATTCACATGATAGGAGGTGATGGAGTGGATAGCTTTAGCGTAGCTCCATCCTTACACAACAGGCGTAAGATTTATATATACGACCGGTCTGACCAGGTCAATAAGCTTCCTTCGTCCAAACTTGCCAGGTTACGTACTTCCACTGATACTACCATTAATGATTTTGACCGTAAAAGTTTTTTATATGATCATACAGGACCTGTAGTGTCTGCACAATATGACCTTGACCTTGGCTTCATGTTCAAAGCAGGAATGGTATATGAACGCCAGGGTTTCCGGAAACAGCCCTATGCAAAGCGCCATTCTTTCTTTGTCAACTATGCACCAGCCAGGCAATCTTTTATGGTCCAGTACAACGGCGACTTTAAAAAACTTTTTGGAAAGAATGACCTCTCTGTAAACCTGCTTTCAAGGGGGCCGCATAATGTGGCTACATTCTTTGGCATCGGGAATGAGTCGCCTTTTGTGAATAAAGACGGGCAATCCATATTGTATTACCGCAACAGGTATGATGTGATAACAGGAGATGTGAGAATACACCGTACCGCCGGAAAATTATTTGGGTATAATGCGGGTATTGGCGTTCAGTATTATACCAGCGAGAAGCAAAATAATCTTTCACAATTTCTGCTTGAGTATAACCGGCTCAATCCTTCAGAATCTGTATTCTCCAAACAATTCTTTGCCGGACTGGTTGGAGGTGCTCATATCAATACCCGGAAAGAAGGACTGTTACCCAGCAAAGGTTTTTACTGGAATATGGATTGGAAAGCTTTGCAGCAATTAAACGGTAACAAAAACTGGTATGGGCAAGTGGTTTCGGAAGCCATATTTTATTTACCTGTCATTACAGATGATATAGTCCTTGCCAACCGGGTAGGGGCAGGTACATCGGTAGGGAATCCGGGCTACTACCAGCAGTTGCAATTAGGGGGCTATAATAATCTCAGGGGATTTTATGTCAACAGGTTTACAGGTAAAAGTATGTTCTATCACAACATTGAATTACGGGCAAAGCTTTTTGACTTTACCTCCTATCTTTTTCCGGGAAGTGTAGGCGTCATGGCATTCAATGATGAAGGCCGGGTATGGGTGCCGGGAGAAAATTCAAAACAATGGCATCATGGCTTTGGTGGAGGTATCTTTATAATTCCTGCTGATCTAGTATTGATACAGGCTGCTATTGCCCGCTCAAAGGAAGGTACCCAGCCCTATATTTCTTTTGGATTAAGCTTTTGACATCAACCTTTCCAATAATAACGCGCTCTTTATTTACTCAGCACCTTTTCGCCGGTGGCCTTAAAAGGTTCCTGGCCAGGCAATGGCTCTGTATTTAAATTTACTTCCACACGAATGGCCCTCAATCCACTGATGCCCTGGGTATCCTCTAATTCCAGGTGTTCTACATTATCAGTCAGCAACCCTTCTTTTTGAAGGAACTCCATATACTCCAGGTATTCATTCAACTCTTTCTGCTGTGAATACACAATGCCTATTTTACCAGGCTGCGTCAGGCGTTCATCACTGTCTTTCAAATGCACCTTGTCTATTCTTTTTTTTACGATCTCGTACCTGATATTGTAGGCTCCGTCTACATCAAACTTTCTTTCTTTCCTGCGAAAGCTGATGGTAAGTGGAATTGAATGCGCCAGTATTAACTGTGTAGTTTGTAAGGGAAGGCTTAAACGCTTCTCCAGCGCATAGGTTACCCTGGCAGCCTTGGCCAGCAGTGTCAGTTGCCAGAGCTTCAGGTTGCTTACATACATTTCATTGAATGGCTTGTGTGGCGTTATTGACTGGCCCACATAAATGTTGAATTCAATGCCGTCTGTGATGTATCGTTCAAAATAATGAGGATATACTTGCTGTGCTGCATGCTGTTCTGCATCCATGAACCTGTCCAGCACATCATTGATCCTGGTGATGCTTTCTTCATAAGCCATTCGTTGACGATAGATCACTTTTCGCTGCGGATCCAGGGCTTCAAAATATTTGTTGACGGTCTTTTTGATCTCAGGCTTGTTCTCCAACAGGTTTTTGAAAAGCGTGTCCACATCACATTGTAAAAAGTCGTAGATCATGATCTCGTCATCTGGCAACAGTGCCTCGTTCACGGAGGTTATGTATTTATCTATACGAAACTGGTATTCTTTCAGCAATGGAAATTCCATGATCTTGTCTGCCTTGCCCAATACCTCTTTGGCCATTTGCAATTGTTCAAGTAGATCTTTCTGAATAGAAAGGCTTCTTTCAGTGGAGGAGTTACGGACATCTATAGAGCCATAAAGTGGATATACATTTTCAAAGGCAATAGCTGGCATTCGGGCAAGGTCACTTACCTGCTGGTGTTGTAAATACTGAAATGCAGCTTCCGTAAATTTCCACTCCACTGCAGGTTGTATAGCAGTGAAATGCTCTTTGATGGTTTTATCAATCTGCATATCCAGGCTTTCCGCTGTTTTTTCAAGCGCCAGGGCAAAGAGCTGGATAGCCGGCTGAATTTTAGCCAGGTGATGAAACTGTAGCCTGGATTTGGTCTCACAGGCAATCTCCAGCAAGCCTATTAATTCACCATCCTCCCGCTTCAATGGACAAAGGATCAGGCTTTTGATCCCTTGCTCATAATAGTATTTCAATAACTGGTTAAAACGGCTGCTGCTTTCGTTCAGAATTTCGTAAAGGATCGGTTGATTGGAATGCCTGAATACCTCCCTGCATTGTTCACTGATGGCGTCCTTATTATTAATTGCCTCAGTATTTTTGAATAATAAGCTATTCTGGTAATGCGCTTCTGTATATAAATAATATTCGTTCTTCTTAAAAAATGGAGTGATGCCTATATGCACATTTTTCAATCCTATCAGGCTTTGTACGTGCTGCTGCAGATCGTTATACACTTCCACATCAGAAAAGGCATTGATATTCAACAGGGCATTTTTGATTTCAGTGATTACCTGTTCTGTGGTCACATCTGTTACCTCCATGATAACAAGACCTTCAAAATGAAAGTTCTCCAGCGGAAATAATTCCTGTAGTTCTTCTATATCTATGGCCCTGTGAGGAGCAAAGGCCACCGGCATGGCAAAATCCTTATTGATGCATTGTACATACACAAACTGTGCATTCATCCTGAGCTCATAGTAGCGGGTAAAGTGAGTGTCTTCATCGCTGAAAGGATGCACAGAGGTGGCAGTTATGGGCACATCAAGGTCATAGAATTTTTGTAGTATAAGATTGTAAGCCAGTGATAGATTGGCCTTGGCTATATTGATATTTGTTTTCGGGTCTGGAATGGTGATGGTATTGTTTTCCCTTACGAACAATTTTTTGAATAGTGGAGATGCATACACTGTTTCAGGCCTGAAAGGATAGCATACAGCATAAATGCCCTCATCTCTTTTAGTAGAAGGAGGGAAGATGGTGGACAACAAGGTTGTGACAAGTATTTCATGCTTTTGAATGACGGCGGGATCCTTGATAGGCTGCATTAATTCAGGTATTGCTTCTATCTCATTCAGCATCCCCTGGTATAAATGTTTGGCCCCGGGTTTCCCTTCTTCTATCATCTTCCTCAAAACCATGATCAATGGTTCAAGGGAAAGGTCACCATTAAATCCTTCATATAGGTTTGAAATAGTCGACATATGATTTGTTATATCAAAAATTGCGCTGCCCTGGCGATTAATTAAAAGAAGGCTATAATTATTTCAGGCAAGCTCTGCGCCAAACTAATAGGGGTGAGAATGACCCCATTGAAACAGTTTATATTGATTCTTAATAAGGCTGGAAAATTACCCCTTTGCTTTTGGAAGCGTTATTTTGACAACAGTGTGGTAATATTTACACACGGGCTTTAAACCACATTCATCACATTTGGGCTTGCGGGCAATGCATATGTACCTGCCGTGGAGAATGAGCCAGTGATGGAATTTATGAACCAGCTCTGTGGGGATATATTTTATCAGCTGTTGCTCGGTCTGTAATGGGTTTTTTGCTTTTATAGTCAATCCAATGCGGGCCGAAACCCTGAAAACATGGGTGTCTACAGCCACATTAGGCTGTTTATCAATGACTGAGGTTATAACATT
>JAEZLJ010000100.1 GCA_023415275.1 Bacteroidota bacterium | reverse complement strand
GAATACACCTGGGTGTTAGCAGGTTTCCATACCACCACATTACCACACATAGCAGCGCTGGTGGGTAGGTTGCCCGAGATAGCTGTAAAATTAAATGGCGTCACTGCTAATACAAATCCTTCCAGTGGCCGGTATTCCATTCGGTTGTGCATACCCGGTGCACTGATCGGTTGTTGCTTATATATCTCACTTAAAAAGTGAACATTGAACCTCAGAAAATCTATTAATTCACAGGCACTGTCTATCTCCGCCTGGAAAGCATTCTTACTTTGCCCCAACATGGTAGTACCGTTCATGAGATAACGATACTTTGTTGAAATAAGATCTGCAGCACGCAAAAATATATTGGCCCTGTTTTCCCAACTCATGGCACTCCATGATTCACGGGCGGCAAGGGCCGCATTTATGGCTTGCTGCACATGGCTGGCATCCCCTGCATGAAAATGTCCTAAAAGATGTCCTGTTTCATGAGGTGGATGAATGTCTATGGTTTTACCAGTCCTTACTTCTTTACCCCCAATATACATGGGTATATCAGCCTGGCGCCCCTTCAGTTCTGCAAGAGCATTTTGCAGTGCGGTTCTTTCTGCACTGCCTGGAGCATATGAATAAACCGGTTCATTAACAGGCATCGGGTAAGAAAAATATCCTAAGCTCATATTGTTGATTTGTAGAATTAATTAAATAAAATATTTCCAATGCAACCAAGCTATTTAAATCGTCAGGTTCAATTTATTAAGCAACTTGTTGACTTCCTAATCAGGATTCTGCCTCTTTTTCACTCATTAAATAAGCCTTGATAAATCCATCCAATTCACCATCCATTACAGGGCCCACATTACCCACCTCATAATCGGTACGATGGTCCTTGATCATTTTGTATGGATGAAAAACATAGCTCCTAATCTGGCTGCCCCACTCTATTTTTTTCTTACTGGCATTGGTAGCATCCTTAGCTGCCTCACGCCGGCGAAGTTCCTCTTCATATAAGCGGCTTTTCAGCATTTGCATGGCTTTCTCACGGTTGCCCAATTGGGAACGCTCGGTCTGGCAAACTACTACTATGCCTGTAGGAATATGGGTAAGCATCACCTTCGTTTCCACCTTGTTCACATTCTGACCTCCTGCGCCACCACTACGTGCAGTTTCCATTTTCACTTCGCTATCCTTTACTTCTATATTGATGGTATCATCTACAAATGGGTAAACAAATACGGAAGCAAAAGAGGTATGCCTGCGGGCATTACTATCAAATGGAGAAATACGCACCAGGCGATGCACTCCACTTTCAGCCTTTAAAAAGCCATAGGCGAATTCGCCGTCAAACTGAAGTGTACAGGTCTTGATTCCGGCTCCGTCTCCATCCACCCAATCCAAAATGGTTACCTTCCATCCCTGTCGCTCACCATACATGCGGTACATCCTGGAAAGCATTTCCGCCCAGTCCTGGCTTTCGGTGCCACCGGCTCCGGAATTGATCTGTAAAACGGCAGGCAGTTCGTCTTCAGGCTGGTTCAGCGTACTCTTGAATTCGGTATCCTCGATAGCGTCTTTTGCTTTATCAAAAGCCACTTTCACATCGTCCTCCGTCCCTTCTCCTTCTTTCCAAAACTCAAAAAGAATGGCAAAATCCTCTACAGCAGTTTCCACCTGCTCGTAAAGGTTAATCCAATATTCATTCAGCTTGATCTCTTTCAGGATAGCAGTAGCGCGGGCATTATCATCCCAAAATCCAGGTGCCAGGGATAATTGCTTATCCTGGTTTATTTTGTCTCTTCGGTTATCGACGTCAAAGAAACCTCCTCAGGACAACTACACGGTCCCTCATAACTTTCAATTGTTCTTGTGTCATAGCGGGGGCGAAGATAAGAGTTTCTTTATTTCACCACAGTTAATACTACGGTAAGGTGGCAGCTGGTACATTAGGAATAAAAGGAGTAAATGAAATCACCAGCACTTAAGAATTGGTCTTGACCGCAACCATATACCCCCAGGCTGGCAGTGTGATGATCTTTTGCTTGGTAAGATCTATTGATGCCTGTGTAAACAATTCACTGAAATTTCCAGTGATCCTATTATCAAGTAATTCCAGCCTGGCGGTAACAGGTGAAAAGTTAAGCAGTACCAGTACCTCCTCTTTGTCTTTTATGCGGATAAAGGAAAGCACTTTTTCATCTCCTGAACTATGCACCCTTGATAATTTACTATCACAACGTAGTGCAGGATTGAACCGCTGTAAATGCAATAACGATTTATAAAATGAATGTAAGGCAGGCTGATCATTCCATTCAATGACATCCTTTTCAAAGAAAGCTAATCTTTTATGATTAGGCAGCTCCTGGCCACTGTAAATCAATGGCATGCCTTGCCAGGTGCAGCTAAATACGGCCAGCATTTTGGCCGCCTCACCATATTTTTCATACTCTGTTCCGTTCCATGTATTCTCATCATGGTTAGAAGTAAACCAGGCATTAATACCAGGCGCTTGCTGGTATCGGTCCAGCACCTGCAACAGTTCATATAAAGGGAAGGAATTTTTATAATACTCCTCGGTGCGATGCATCCATGTCCATGTATAGGCTGCATCAAACACCTGCATATATTCCGGGTGATCAAGAGGGTCGGATTCTGCAAGCCAGAACAAAGGTTTTATTTTATCAAGGACGGCTTTGGCTTCCATCCAAAAATCCAGGCGCACCCAAAAAGCCAGGTCACAGCGAAATCCATCAATATTACATTCCCTAACCCAAAAGCTCATGGCCTCTGTCATGGCTTTTCTTAGTGCTGGATTGCCGTAGTCCAATTCTATAATATCATCCATGCCGGAAGCGCGTTTAAAGCCCCCGGTCATTTCATCCCTTTTGTACCAATCCGGGTGTTCTTTTGTCCATGTATGATCCCATCCCGTATGGTTGGGCACCCATTCTATGATCACACGAAAACCCATTGCATGTACCTCTTTAATTAGGGCTTTAAAGTCCTCTAATGTTCCAAATTCAGGATTTATAGTAGTGTAATCAGAACAGGCATAATAACTACCCAGGCTTCCTTTTTTCTCAACTTGTGATATCGGGGTGATGGGCATGAACCAGAGTGTTTCCACACCCATATCTTTTAACCTTGGCAAATGCTTACTAAAAGCCATAAAACTGCCACTTTCAGAGTACTGCCTAAGGTTTACTTCATATATATTAGTAGAACAGATCCAGTCTTTTTCCTTAATAACCATTTTCTAAAATGGTGAAGTTAAGGCGGGGAACACAAAGGTAAAAATGATAGGATATATAATCCGGCTCGCTGTTAAAAAATCAGCAATTCCATCTATTTATATACCCGCTTTTTCCCTTAGCCTTAATTTTGCGTACAATGAAAAGCTTTGATGTCCCTATAGTATATCGCAGTCCGCTCATTTCTGCAGTAAAGAAAAAACGGAAGGAAAAAGACAGGATGAAAAAAGACTTCTCACCCACCCTGCTGGATTTTGGGCCGGTGAGAATTTTCCTGGCGCGGCATTTCGGCTTTTGCTATGGAGTGGAGAATGCAATAGATATTGCTTTCAGGACCATTGAAGAAAACCCCGGTAAACGCATTTTCCTGTTAAGTGAAATGATTCATAATCCACAGGTGAATGCGGACCTTGAAGCCAGTGGAGTGCAATTCCTGCAGGATAATTCAGGCAATCAATTGATCCCTTTTGATACTTTAAATGCAGAAGACATAGTGCTGATACCTGCTTTTGGCACTACGCTCAAAATTGAGAAGCAGTTAAAAGACTTTGGAATTCCCATTGAAAAGTACAATACGACGTGTCCCTTTGTGGAAAAGGTCTGGAATCGAAGTGAGGTGATAGCAAAGAATAATTACACCATTATCATCCACGGCAAGCCCACTCACGAGGAAACAAGGGCTACCTTCTCGCATGCGGCTTCCAATGCGCCATCGGTTATAGTAAAGGACATGACTCAAGCCATTGAACTGGGTAAGTATATAACAGGGGAAAAACCTTCAGAACAGTTTTATACGGATTTCAGGCACCAGCTTTCTGCAGGATTTGATCTTCAAAAAGATCTTCAAAGAATAGGGGTTGTCAATCAAACCACCATGCTGGCCAGCGATACACAAGCTATTGCTGATTACCTGAAGGATGTCATGAAGACGCACTACAACCTTGATGAAAACAATATAAAAGAACGCTTTGCAGACACAAGGGATACCCTTTGTTATGCTACTAACGATAATCAAACTTCAGTAAGCGGCATGTTGCAAACAGAGGCTGACCTGGCAGTAGTAGTGGGTGGTTACAATTCCTCCAACACTTCTCACCTGGTTGAATTATGTGAGGAAGTGCTACCTACCTATTACATCAATAACGAAGAAAAGATCATCTCCAGGGATATGATCAAACATTATAACTTTCATACGGCTACAGAACTGGTTACGGAGAATTATCTACCGGAAAAAGAACCTGTAAATATCCTTGTAACCAGTGGTGCCTCCTGCCCGGATGCATTGGTGGAAGGGGTAATAAAAAAACTGGCTGGTTTTTATCCAGCCAGTAGATCTATTGAAGACCTGGTAAATGAATTAAACAACCAGGATTAAAATTAACTTCCTTAAAAAGAAAAGCGCTGACGCCTTTTTTAATGTGCAATGTCGTCAGCCACTACACCTATGCGTGCCGGCACATACTCTTTCTTATATAACAGGTCATAATATTCTTCAGCCATACGGTTGCTGTCAAACTGGATCTGTACATCACGCATGCCGTTCTTTACTATTTGCCTCCATGTGTTATGATTGTCATAATACAGTGGAAGCATTTCATTATTAAGGATATGATACAACTGGTCAAGATCATACTGATCCTGGTCCTGTACTGTCATACCTGAATAATCAGCCGGAGGCACCACAAATCCATTATTACCATGATGAACAAATTCCGGGATCCAGCCGTCATTGGTAGAGAAGTTAACAGCGCCATTCATGGCTGCAGTCATGCCACTGGTACCAGAGGCTTCACGAGGCACCCTTGGGTTATTGAGCCAGCAGTCAGCAGCCTGCTTCAATCTTTTGGATAATCCAAGTTCATAACCTATCAGCACAGCCACATTCTTGTAATTTTTGCTCAGGTGCACAAGATGATTAAATTCAGAAATAGCAGGATAATCAACCGGGTAAGGTTTACCGGCCCAAATGATCTGCACAGGATATTTGGTATTGCTTAATAAAGCCTCAAAGCGTTCTTTGTCCGTTGCTATCAATCCTGCTCTTTTGTATCCTGCAAATCTTCTTGACCACACAATAGTGAAAACATGCGGGTCAAATATCTTCCCTGTCTGGTCTGCCACTATTTCAAAAGCTCTTTTCTTCATCCATTTCTTACGGTCATCAAATACCAGGTCATTGCCTTCTTCCCCTGAACGGTATAGTAATTTATCTGACCAGTAGCGCCAGTTTTGTGCATTGGTGATGGCAATGATGGGGCATATATTATCATACTTTTCCCACATATGCCTGGAAACCACTCCATGCAGTTGTGACACTCCATTGGCTATGCGTGCAAAACGAAGCGCGGCCAATGAGTGATTGAATAGGTCATCAGGCATACCTGTAACTTCTTTGGCTTCCTCTACAGAAAGGCCACAGAAGTATCCCATCTTATGGCAAAGAAATATATCGTGCTTCTCATTGCCTGCTTCTTCCGGTGTGTGTGTGGTAAATACAAGTCTCTTTTTCACTTCTTCCTTCTTCCTTCCAAACTTCTGGTACAGGTAAAAGGCAGCTGAAAGACCATGTGCTTCATTTAAATGATAAACTTCTGGATTAAATCCTATTTCATCAAGCAGTTTTGCACCTCCTACACCCAATAAGATGAACTGTGCCACCTTAGTGGCTACGTTGGCATCATACAAACGATGGGTAATGGTTTGCGATATGTAATCATTTTCCGGTATGTCCGTCGTCATCAGGAACAACGGAGCTGAATTGAATGTATTTGGCGGAAGGTACATCACCTTCACCCACACCGGGTGTTCATGAATGGTAACTTCAAATTTGATCCCTGTATCTTCCAGGAAACTATATTGTTTTTCCATCCAGGTCACTTGCAGGGTTTGATCCTGGTTGCGTGCCTGGTCATAATATCCATATTTCCATAAAATACCTACTGCAATAAGATTTTGACGTAGCTCATAGGCACTACGTAAATGTGAGCCTGATAAAAAGCCCAATCCACCACTGTATATCTTCAATGGCTGGTGAATAGCAAATTCCATTGAGAAATAAGCTACCCTTTTCGAATAGCGGTCATCAACCGGATAAGGAACTTTAAAAGATGTGAAATCCATTTGTTGTTATTTATAGCTGGGCAAAGTAATGAAATTACAGATAATGTGTATCAATCACACAATACTGCATTATTTTTTTGTTGTTTTTTTATTAGTTGAACGGGGTTTGGCTTCTTTCTTTTTAGCATAATTTCCATTAAGTGTACAATCCAGGCCCCTATGATTCCCGCACCCTTCCTCCTCTTTCAGGCTGACGGAATTTGAACTAAAGGTAAATTGAAGGATACAGGGATCTCCACCTTGCCTGTAAATGGCAGTATTGGAAGATGTAAATAATATCTCACCTTTTAATTCGCCAATGCACACTCCCTCATTCTTTTCTATATGTATGAAGGCCAATGCCTGGTTAGCTGTGCGGCCATTGCGAATGGAAACAAGATTTCTTTTCCCAAGTACATAATCACCTGCGAACTTCCTGGTTCTGGGCATGGTGTCTATAGGATTGATCAGGTCTCTCTTACTTTCATCCAGTAAGTCAGTCATGATCAAAGTAAATTGTTTTGTATCACCACTATATACATACACATTTTTGCCCTCGCCAATCAATTCCCCTCCCTTCTTTTGAATAATGTTTTTTGAGATGGTCAATGATTTGTCTATTGAACTGGATTGTGAGGTGGTTTCATCATCATCAGGCACTAAAAAAGGAAAGCTGTTTGCAAATTTTCCCGTCTTATCAAAAATGATCAATAGAGCGGCTTTCTTTGACCCGCTAACAGCTTTTGTAATAAAATAAGTTTCAGCCTTAGGCACTTCAATCCTGGACAGGGCATAATATTTTGGCTTGGCACCTTTGGCAAATATTTGATTCTTAACCGAATCAGCAATGTAACCGGCAAATTCAGCAGAACGGATCTGCGTGGTATCCTTTGACCTTTGAAGGCCGGTATCAGTAAGCTGGTAAGGCAATGTTGCCGCAGGAAACAAGTTAGAAAAACCTTCATATGTAAATCCCGTTTCCTCAGTTTGGGCTCCCTTCTTTTTAGAATTACATGCTAATAAAACCAAACATAAAACAACATAGCCAAGCTTATACATAGGTAGTATTTGCTGTAAAATAACAGAAATACCTGCATTATTCCTTTAACCCATTTGAAAGGATTTTTTTAGATTTGTCTAAATTTTAAATTAGACTGACTTGAACTATACCACCAGCGAGGAGAATTATCTGAAAACCATTTTCCTGTTACAGGAAACAGAGGGCACAGTATCTACCAATACCCTGGCAGAGAAATTACAAACCAAACCCGCCTCTGTTACTGACATGATGAAAAAGCTGGACGCCAAAAAGTTATTGAATTACAAGCCCTACTATGGATTCACATTAAGTGCAGAAGGCAAAAAGATTGCCCTGGGCATTATCAGGAGGCATCGGTTATGGGAATACTTTCTTTGCAATAAGCTGAATTTTGGCTGGGAGGAAGTGCATTTGGTGGCAGAGGAACTGGAACATATCAGTAATAAGAAATTAGTGGACCGCCTGGACGCTTATTTAGGTTTTCCTTCCTACGATCCACATGGCGATCCCATACCTGATAGTAAGGGAAGGATCAGGAACATCCGCAAAATACCCCTGCACCAATTACCCGTCCTTCGTTCTGCAGAAGTATGCCAGGTGACGAATCAATCATCAGAGATGTTGGAATTACTGCACCATAAAAACATAGGCATTGGTACCAGGCTGGAGATCAAAAGGTTTTTTGATTTTGATCATTCCCTTGAAATAAAAATGAAGAATAGCACCATAACCATAAGTGAACAATTGGCCCAAAACATTTTTGTAACGTATGAGCAAGATCTATAGCCATGAATCTTTAAGCGAAGTGCACCAGAGTGTGGACACCACATCTGTTGCTATGCCAGTATGGAAACGAATGTTCTCTTTTTTTGGTCCTGCCTACCTGGTAAGTGTTGGATACATGGACCCAGGAAACTGGGCAACCGACCTGGCAGGAGGAAGCCAGTTTGGATATAAATTGATATGGGTTTTGCTCATGAGCAATCTCATGGCCCTGTTGTTACAAAGCCTGTCTGCCCGGTTGGGCATTGTTCGTGGTCGCGACCTGGCGCAAGCCAACAGGGAAACCTATCCCAGGTCATTAAACTACTGTTTATATGGACTGGCAGAAATTGCCATTGCCGCAACTGACCTGGCCGAAGTATTGGGCATGGCTATAGGTATTCAATTACTTACTGGCATCCCTTTATTATGGGCAGTGCTGATCACGGTGTTCGATACCTTTCTGCTGCTGTTGTTACAAAGAATGGGAATGCGGAAAATGGAAGCTTTTATTATTGCCCTGGTAGCTATTATTGGGGTCTCTTTCCTGGTGCAGATCATTATGGCCAAACCTGACCTGGGCGAAGTGGCCAAAGGATTTATACCCTCCATACCCAGCGATGCAGCACTGTATATTGCAATAGGTATTATTGGAGCTACCGTAATGCCCCATAATCTTTACCTTCATTCTGCGCTTGTGCAAACCCGTAAGTTCAAAAGAGATGAACAAGGCATCAGGCGGGCCATTAAACTCAATTTCATTGATAGCGCCATAGCGCTGAATTTAGCCTTCTTTGTGAATGCTGCAATCTTAATATTAGCTGCTTCGGTGTTCTTTTACAATGGCCTCACTGATGTTGCTGAAATTAAGACAGCCCATATGCTGTTGAATAAAATGTTAGGCACTGACCTGGCCCCTATGCTTTTTGCAGTGGCTTTGATAGCCGCAGGGCAGAGTTCAACAGTAACGGGAACACTCGCCGGACAGATCGTAATGGAAGGATACCTTCATATACGCATCAATCCCTGGATGCGCAGGCTGCTCACCCGTCTCATAGCCATTATTCCAGCCGTGATCGTTATTTTGATCAATGGAGAATCCAATATTGACAGCTTGCTGGTCCTAAGCCAGGTAATATTGAGCATGCAATTAGGATTTGCCATCATTCCATTGATCCACTTTGTTAGTGATAAAAAGGAAATGGGTGTTTTTGCTATCAAACCCCTGGTGCAGGTATTGGCATGGTTGATTACAGCAGTATTGGTCTATTTGAATATCAGGATGGTGGTAGAACAAGCCTCCTCTTACTTTACTACCAGCGATCAAACAATCTGGAAGATGGTTATTGTACTGGCAGGATTATTTTTTGTAGCCTTATTGGTGCTGATCATAATTTTTCCAATGCTGAAGCGCCGTCCAAAAGATGTGTCATTGGAATTGCATAAAAAAACACCAGCTGTTTTGATAGATAAAGAGGTACCTGTATATAAGAGGATAGCAGTAGCACTCGATTTCAGCGATAAGGATGAATTATTACTGGCATCAGCCATGGGACAGGCGAGCAGCATTTCCCACATCATTTTCATTCACATTGTAGAAAGCGCACCTGCGCGTATATGGGGAGAAGAGGCGGATGATTACGAAACAAGACATGACCAGCAAAAACTGGATAGGTATGTGGCATATGTAACCGCAAAAGGCCTGGTGGCAGAAAGTAAACTGGGTTTTAAAAATAGGAATAAGGATATCCCCAGGCTGGTGAAGGAAGCCAATGCAGACCTGTTGATCATTGGGGCTCACGGTCATAAGGGCATGAAAGACTGGTTGTATGGTGAAACAATTGATGCCGTTCGCCACCAGTTAAAGATCCCGGTGTTGATCGTAAGCAATTGATCAGGCCAGCGCACCCCTGGACTTCAAGTATTGCTCATAGATCATTTGCAATCCTTTATCAAGGCTGATGGATGCTTTCCAGCCAAGGCCATTTATTTTAGAAACATCCATCAGCTTTCTTGGAGTGCCATCGGGCTTGCTGGTGTCAAATTCAAGATGACCATCGAAGCTCACCATCCTACCAATCTTCTCCGCCAATTCCCTGATGGTAACATCTTCTCCAATTCCTACATTGACAAACCCAGGTTCATTTACATGCTGCATCAGGAAGTAACAGGCATCTGCCAGGTCATCCACATAAAGGAACTCACGCCTTGGGCTACCCGAACCCCAAACAGTAACCTTATTAGAACCATTTTCTTTCGCTTCAATAAACTTTCTTAGCAATGCCGGCAGCACATGGCTATTTTTAAGGTCGTAGTTGTCATTAGGGCCATACAGGTTGGTAGGCATGGCCGAAATATAATTGCAGCCATACTGCGAGCGGTAGGCATCACACATTTTGATACCTGCAATTTTGGCTATTGCATAAGGTTCATTGGTCGATTCCAGTAAACCTGTCAATAAATATTCTTCTTTCAAAGGCTGTGGGGCCAGTTTTGGATAAATACAGGAAGAACCAAGGAATAACAATTTCTTCACTCCATGCTTATACGACTGGTGAATGACATTATTCTGGATCATCAGGTTGTCATAAAGAAATTCGGCCCTGTAGATATTATTAGCCTGTATACCACCCACCTTGGCAGCTGCCAGGAAAACATATTCAGGCTGTTCCTTATCAAAAAAATCAACTACAGCCTGTTGATTCCTGAGGTCTGTTTCAGATGATGTAGCCAGGCAAAAATTATGAAAGCCTTCCTTTTGAAGTTTTCTAAGTATGGCGCTGCCCACCATTCCCTTGTGCCCCGCAACGTATATCTTGCTACTCTTTTCCATATTTATTCGTACTGACGGCTAATATTAAAACCTGAATCTAACAATACTTTCTCCTGCCTGAAGGCATGCAGATCTGCTTCTACCATTTCTGTTATCAATTCATCAAGGCTTGTCTTTGGCTCCCAACCTATTTTCCTGGCCTTACTCGCATCCCCTACCAACAGGTCAACTTCCGTAGGCCTGAAATAGGCAGGATCTATTTTTACCACCTCTTGACCAGGCTGAAAAGCCCACTGCTTATCACACGAACGCACAATTCCCCTTTCATCCAGGCCTTTACCTGTAAACTCCAGTTCGACACCTATTTTTTCAAAAGCTATCCTGATAAAATCCCTTACGGAAGTAGTAATTCCTGTGGCAATAACATAATCTTCAGCCCTTTCCTGTTGCAATATCAGCCACATAGCCTCCACATAATCCCTGGCATGGCCCCAATCTCTTTTGGCATCCAGGTTACCCATATAAAGCTTATCTGTGAGCCCCAGCGCCAGTTGCGCCACTGCCCTAGTGATCTTGCGGGTCACAAAGGTTTCGCCGCGTAATGGGCTTTCGTGATTGAATAAGATACCATTGCAGGCAAACAGGTTATAAGCTTCGCGGTAATTGACTGTGATCCAATAAGCATACAATTTCGCTACTGCATAGGGCGACCTGGGATAAAAAGGTGTGGTCTCTTTTTGTGGTATCTCCTGCACCTTGCCATATAATTCTGATGTGGAAGCCTGGTAGATACGTGTTTTTTTCTCCAGGTTCAAAAGCCTAACGGCTTCCAAAATACGTAGCGTTCCTATTCCATCTGTATTGGCTGTGTACTCCGGGGTGTCAAAGCTTACCTTTACATGGCTCATAGCTCCCAGGTTGTAAATTTCATCTGGTTGTACTTCCTGGATGATGCGGATCAGGTTAGTGCTATCAGTCAGATCACCATAATGCAGAATGAAATTCCGCTTTTTCTGGTGTGGATCCTGGTACAAGTGATCAATACGATCGGTATTAAAAAGAGAACTTCTTCTTTTGATACCATGTACCACGTATCCTTTATTGATCAGCAGATCTGAAAGATAAGCTCCGTCCTGCCCTGTCACTCCTGTTATCAATGCTACTTTGGCCATTACAAATAATTATTGATTTCCTTTTAGTTAAGGAATAAGTCTCAAAAATATTAAATAGTTGCCCAACTCTATAAGCCGCCATAAAACAGCAATATCATGCACAATGCTGCAGCCATTTATCCCTACCCACAGCCATTCCTTTTACTTGATTGACTTTTGTCAAATTCATCAGCGCCCAGCCGCAGATCAGCATTAGATTTAAGAAAAACTTTGCTATGAGGAATTTCTTTTCATTATCCTTATTTCTGATCATAGGCCTGGCCTCTATGGCACAAATAACCTTAACGGGGTTACCAAGCGGGGGCAATAAAAAAGCAATAGTCGGTGAAAGAGTGGGTCTTACGGATATTACTATTCATTATGACCGGCCAGGTGTAAAAGGGCGCGAAGGAAAGATATGGGGGCAGCTCATTCCCGTGGGATACATTGACCCCGGCTTTGGGTCCAGCAAATCATCTCCCTGGCGGGCAGGAGCCAATGAGAATACCACAATTGAGTTTTCCCATGATGTTACCATAGAAGGACAGCCGATAAAGGCAGGTCGTTATGGATTCTTTATTGCCTATGATCCCAACGAAAGCACCTTGATCTTTTCCAAAAATTCAACTTCCTGGGGAAGCTATTATTACGATCCCAAAGAAGATGTGCTACAAGTGAAGGTAAAACCTGTGAAACTCAATGAGAAAGTGGAATGGTTGAAATATGAGTTTCTCGACCAGACTGAAAACAGTGCCACCATAGCATTGCAATGGGAAAACACGAGTATCCCTTTTAAGGTAACTACCAATTATATAGAAGATCAATTGGCCTCATTCAGAAACGAGCTACGTAGCGAAAGAGGATTCTTCTGGCTGGCCTGGGACCAGGCAGCACAATGGTGCCTTCAACATAATGTTAACCTTGAACAAGCCTTACAATGGGCTGATTCTGCTTCAGGACCATCATTCGGTGGGAATATGCTTTTTGGGCCCAAAGCCACCAAAGCACAGATCCTTGAAAAACTCGGGCGCACAGATGAAGCAGCAGCATTGATGAAATCTGCACTTCCATTAGCCAACATGCAGGAAGTGCATCAATATGCCCGCTCCTTGCTGGCACAAAAGAAAAACAAGGAAGCGCTGGAAGTGTTCCAATTAAATTATAAGAAAAATCCCGGTCAATTTACCACCTTCATGGGATTGACTAGAGGCTATGCTGCCAATGGAGATTTTAAAAATGCATTGAAATATGCCAACCTGGCCCAACCACTGGCGCCCAACGATGCCAATCGGAAATTCCTTACCGACGCAATAGAAAAACTTAAGAAAGGAATGGATATCAACTGAGATATTCAGAAAAAAGATATGCAATAAATGAATGTATTCATTGCTTCCATTCAATAGCCTGCTTACCTGCAGGCTATTTGCTACCCGCTACCTGGAATCCCTGTTCCATCCCTGCTGCAACCGCGTTGTTTCCCCGTAGTATCTCCGTTTGCAACCAGGGATAATACGGGTTAAATACGGAGATACTACGGAGAAACACAGGCTTTACATTACTGCAGCCAGGAATTAAATAGCTTTTTATTTGGGATCTCGTAGGAACAAAAAAGTTGAGATGAGCTCATTAAGTTGAAAGGAATTGTATAGCGTATGGCACTGGGATCATCATGATCTAAAAGGCTATGAATGATGGAATGCCAACAGGTATGTCGGTTATCAAAATTTATGTAAGGAAATAAGACTGGTCATTCAGCCTGATACAAATAGGAAGTACCGGCGGGTACCAAAAGAAACGCCACCATCAAAAGATAGTGGCGTTAGTATTATGAAGAGTATCTGATCTTAATTAATTACATCCCAGCAGCTCACACAATTTCTTTTCAAGTTCTTCGCCCCGGAGGTCTTTAGCTACAATATTACCTTTTGGATCTATCAGGAAATTTTGTGGTATGCTTTGCACGCGGTACAATTGAGCTACTGCATTATTCCATTGCTGCAGGTCACTTACATGCGTCCAGGTAAGCTTATCTTTTTCAATGGCTTTGATCCAGGCAGCCTTCTCCTGGTCAAGTGAGACGCCCAGCACAGTGAAGTTCTTATTCTTGAATTTGTTGTACACCTTAACCACGTTAGGATTCTCAGCGCGGCACGGACGACACCAACTGGCCCAGAAATCTACCAGCACATATTTTCCTTTAAAGGAGGATAGCGAAACTGCCTGCCCTGCGGTGTCATTTTGAGTGAATTCAATAGCCTGGGTGCCCACAGAGCCTACCTTGCTGTATGCAATAAACTCTGACAGGCTTTTACCAATGTTTGAGCTACGAACAGGTGCATCCAGTGAATTATAATATTGCTCCAGTTGTGAAGGATTTGGATTTAACTGGGCAGTAACAAACAAAACAAACGGTGCTACATAGGAACTTTTTTTATTGGCTACATACCTGCCTACTTCGCTATTAATCCTGGATACGACAGAATCGTACTGCACCATGATCTTGTCTTTTTTGCCTTCGCTAGCCTGTTGTAATTGTGCCGCAAAGCCATTCAGCTCACCTATCAATGGGTTGAATGTAGACTGGAACTCATCAAAATCTTTCTGGGAAGAAGAACCTTCAATTTTTAATTTCTTGATCTCCTGCCTGGTGCCGGTCACCTTCATTTCGGTGTTTTCTACATACACATATATTGGCTGTTCTGCGCCTAATACCAGCCAAAGCAGGCTGGGCTCAGGCACTGATCCCTGGAGTGTAAATTCTCCGCCTTTGATCTGGCTAGTAGCCAGTACCTGGTGTGCATCCTGCGTAGAGGTAAGCTTCACCTCACCATCAGCTATACCATCAATTTTTCCTTTAATGGTAAATCCTTTTGTCTGCGCAAAAACTAAAGCTGGTAAGAGCAGGAGCGCAATTAGTAATTTTTTCATGTTTATTTTGATTGGTGTCTTTGTTCCAGAACCTTCACCACATCGGCCAGCGAACAATTCTTTGCTTGCAATAATATCAAATAATGAAATAATAAATCAGCGGCTTCATTCAAAAATAACGCTTGGTTAACGTCTTTTGATTCAATGACCAGTTCCACTGCTTCCTCTCCCACCTTTTGGGCTATTTTATTGATTCCTTTAGCAAACAATTGCTTTACATATGACTTTTCATCAATTCCAAGCCTTCGCAGTTCAATGATATGTTCCAGGTAATAAAGAAAGTCTTCCTTATGGTTCTTTTCACTCCAGCAGGTATCTGCCCCGGTATGACACACAGGCCCTTTTGGATCGGCCTTGATCAACAAGGAATCTTTATCGCAATCCAGGAGTATTTGCCTTAGCTGTAAATGGTTACCACTTTCCTCTCCCTTGGTCCAAAGCCTTTTTTTTGACCTGCTGTAAAAAGTCACTAATCCTGTCTCCTCGGTCTTCCTTAATGATTCCTCGTTCATGAATCCCAGCATCAACACTTTTTGAGTGTTATAATCCTGCACCACGGCAGGAACCAGCCCATCAGTATATTTCTTAAAATCAACTTTCATTACTGCGAAGGTATTTTATAAATGAAGGATCTGCAATGGGGGTATAAGATCAATGGTGTTCATTATTACCATTTTCAAATCCTTACAGGAATATTCTTATTGGCGAGAAATAGTTTCAGGGAGGGTATCTCAATTTCCTTAAAATGAAATACACTGGCTGCCAGGGCAGCGTCTGCCTTAGCCTCAATGAATACATCTGCAAAATGTTGCATATTGCCACCACCTCCTGAAGCAATTACCGGCACAGGCAGGTTTTCGGAAAGTTGCCTGGTAATATCGAGGGCAAATCCCTGTTTGGTGCCATCATGATTCATGGAGGTCAGGAGGATCTCGCCGGCGCCCATGTCAACCCCTTTGCGTGCCCAATCGAAGCAACGCATATTGGTTTTAGTTCGGCCACCATTCAGGTACACGTACCATTCGCCATCTTCTTCCTGCCTGGTATCAATGGCCAATACCACACACTGGCTGCCCGCCATATTGGCGATACCTGAGATGAGCTCCGGGCTATTGAAAGCTGCCGTATTAATGGATATTTTATCAGCGCCTGATTGAAGCAATACCTGCACGTCTTCTACCGTTCTAATGCCACCACCAACTGTGAAAGGAATATTAATGGTATGGGCAATGTGCCGTACCAGTTCTGCCAGGGTCTTTCTTTTTTCAACAGTAGCCGTAATATCAAGAAACACCAGTTCATCGGCCCCTTGCTGTGCATAATTGGCCGCCAGTTCTACAGGGTCGCCCGCGTCTTTTAGATTGACAAAATTGGTTCCCTTTACCGTCCTGCCATCTTTAATATCCAGGCAGGGTATAATTCTCCTGGTTAACATAGTTATTGTTTCAATTTCGTAAGATCCTTTAGTAAAATCTTTCCTTCGTAAATAGCCTTGCCTATTATAACGCCACTGCAACCCGCTTCCTGCAATGCATATACATCTTCCATATTGCTAACGCCACCACTGGCTATAAAATGAAGCCCCGGAAACTTTTCCAATATGTTTTTATATAATGCCAAAGACGGACCTTCCATGGCCCCATCTTTTGATACATCTGTACAGAATACCTGGGTGATGCCTTTACCCATGTAACTTTCGATAAAATCATAAATCCAAATGGTGGTTTGCTCGAGCCAACCACTCACTGTTATCTTTTCATCCCGGACATCTGCCCCCAACAAAAACTTCCCGGCTCCTATCGTATTCAACCAGGTAGTAAACAATGGCTCATCCTTTAGTGCTATGCTACCAACGGTAACAAAAGCAGCTCCCGAATCAAGCACTATGTGAACATCCTTTTCTGCCTTAACGCCACCCCCAAAATCTATTACTAAGGATGTTTTGCCGGCAATGGTTTCAAGCACTTTCCAGTTCTTTACTGCACCTGCCTTTGCACCATCAAGGTCCACCAGGTGCAGCCTACTAATGCCTGCATCTTCAAACTCCTTAGCTACTTCTAAAGGGTTTTCATTGTACACCTTTTTCTGGTTATAATCTCCATGCGTCAGCCTTACGCATTTCCCATCAATAATATCAATAGCCGGTATGATCTCCATTATAAATTCAAAAAGTTTTGTATGATCTTATCGCCTGTAATAGCACTTTTTTCGGTATGGAACTGCACACCGTAAAAGTTATGTTTTTGTATAGCAGCTGCATAGGTTATTCCATAATCACAACTGGCGATAGTGTATGCACTATCCTCAGCGTAGTAGCTATGTACATTATAAATGAAACTGTGGTCAGGCACCGAATTAAACAAACCAGTTTTCAAATTGTAAATATCATTCCATCCAACCTGGGGCACCTTCATGCCTTTAAGAGCCTGGAACTTTTTAACTTTCACAGGCACAATTCCCAGGCATTCGGTATCCTTTTCTTCTGAATGCTGACAAAGCAACTGCATGCCCACACAAATACCTAATACCGGCTGCTTCAGCTCTTTGATAAGAGCATCAAGACCGGCATCCTTCAGGCTTTTCATGGCGCTGCTGGCTTCTCCCACACCCGGGAATATCACTTTATCTGCTTGCAGTATCTTATCCCTGTCGTCAGTAACAATAGCATTGTAACCCAAACGATCCAGCGCATTAAGTACTGACTGAATATTTCCTGCGTTGTATTTTATAATTGCCAGATTCATTGTAACTTTCTTGCGTTATAAAAGCGGAAGTAGCTCACCTGGTAGAGCGACAGCTTCCCAAGCTGTAGGTAGCGGGTTCGAGTCCCGTCTTCCGCTCATTTTAAAATTCCATTTAAAAATTTCCCGGTAGCTTCCTCCACTGTTTCATTTGTATCCAGGGCCTTAATATATGCACTTCCTATAATGGCACCATTGGCATGTTTACATGCCGCATCAAAACTTGCCTTATCTTTTATTCCAAACCCAACCAGTACAGGATTTTTCAAATTCATTTCGCTCAATTCCAGCAAATAAGTTTCTACCGGTGAAAAGTCTTTATCAGATCCTGTAATGGAAGATGAAGACACTGCATACAAAAATCCACTGCTTAATTGATCCAGCTTTTTAATCCGATCTTTTGATGTTTCAGGAGTGACCAGGAAAATAAAATCCAACCCGTACTTTTTTATGATGGAACCATATTCCATCTCAAACTCATACATGGGAATATCGGGAATGATCAGCCCATCAATGCCCACTTCAGCTGCTTTGGCGCAAAACTTTTCAAAGCCATATTGCAACAATGGATTTAAATAGCCCATTAACAGCACAGGGACCCTAATTTCCTTTCGAAAATCTTTCAATTGATCGAAAAGCGTAGCAATAGTCATTCCATTTTGCAAGGCCTTCGAACTGCTTTGTTGGATCACCGGACCATCGGCAAGTGGATCGCTGTAAGGCATTCCCAATTCAATTAGGTCTGCACCATTTTGCTGCAAGGCCTGCATTACATGAACTGTGCTTTGCAAAGTGGGGTACCCTGCAGTACAATACACATTCAAAACCCTTCTATTCTTTTGCTGAAATAACTTATCTAATCTGCTCATAGTAATTCGTAAAAAGCTGAAACATTTTCCCAGTGGCTGTCCTCCTCAATATCAAAGCTGCTTTCCCTTTCGATAGTTTCCAGGTAACTGTCTAAAAAGTTAGCTACTGCTTCCCTGTCTTTTGTATAAAATATGATCTCCCTGGTACGGTAAAGTGTAGTATGACCCACATGAACGGTCTGTGTCTGGTCTTCCAGGTACTCAATGATCTTTTTTTCCACGTCATTCAAATAGTCATATTCTTCATCTTCAGGATGCCCATTTTCATTAAAGCTATCAGGTACCAATTCAATAAATACTGAATAACGGTATTGCGATCGGTTTTCCAGGTTTTTCAGATCACTGTTTATAATAGCAAGTGCTGGATATCCGTCCACTTCAAATTCAAAACCACTGTAAGTAGCATTATTACTTTTCATTTCTTTTTGTTTGATCGCTGTTATCAACTAATCATTATTTTATTCCTCCTTCCATCACTTTCATATAGGTGGCCATGTCTTTATCGCCCCTTCCGCTCAGGCAAAGTACTACCCTATCCTCAGGTGTCAGTGATAATTGATTCAAAGCTGCAAAAGCGTGTCCTGTTTCCAGTGCGGGAATGATGCCTTCCAGCTTAGCCACCTCAAAAGATGCCTGCAATGCCTCTTCATCAGTAGCAGACAGGAATTTTCCACGACCGCTTTCAAAAAGGTTGGCGTGCATAGGGCCTATACCCGGGTAATCCAGGCCGGCGGATATGCTGTGAGGTTCAATCACCTGCCCATCTGCGGTTTGCATCACCAGGCTTTTGCTGCCATGTAATACACCTTCTTTTCCCAGATAGGTCGTTGCGGCACTTAGTCCCGAATCCACCCCGTATCCTGCGGCTTCCACCGCAACGATGTTGACAGATGGTTCATCCAGGAAATGATAGAAGGCCCCTGCTGCGTTAGATCCACCACCCACACAAGCCACCACATGCGTTGGCAATTCTGATCCTGTTTTTTCCTTCAGCTGCCAGCGCGTTTCATTTGAAATGACACTCTGGAACCGGGCTACCATATCCGGGTAAGGATGTGGGCCCACCACGCTGCCAATGATATAATGGGTGTCATTTGGATTATTGATCCAGTCGCGGATGGCTTCATTAGTAGCATCCTTAAGCGTTTTACTGCCACTGACAGCAGGGATCACCTTTGCTCCCAGCATCTTCATCCGGGCCACATTGGGAGCCTGCCTTTCAATGTCCTTTTCGCCCATATACACGATACATTCCACCCCTTTTAATGCGCATACAGTAGCTGTAGCCACACCGTGCTGGCCTGCACCTGTTTCGGCAATGATCCGCTTCTTGCCAAGGCGCTGCGCCAGGAGTATTTGCCCAACGGTGTTATTGATCTTATGCGCACCTGTATGACAGAGATCCTCCCGTTTTAAAAACAGGTTGGTATTATACTTCTTACTGAGTCTAGATGCAAAATATAAAGGTGTAGGCCTGCCCACATAATCCTGCAAAAGTTGCTGGTACTCTTTTAGAAATGTGGCTTCCTGCATGATCTCCAGGTAACGTGTTCGTAATTCCTCCACATTGCGATGCAGCATCTCAGGAATATAAGCACCTCCAAAACGGCCATAGTATCCTTCCTGGCTAGGAGTAATATAAGTTTGCGTCTCGTTCATCTTTTATTTGTTTTACTGTGGCAGCCACAGCGTTAAAGCCTTTCCAGCTCCTGTTTTGTTTTTTCATCTACTACGTTCCCGGTATTTAAAGT
>JAEZLJ010000040.1 GCA_023415275.1 Bacteroidota bacterium | reverse complement strand
ACCTATTTATATCCAGTATCAATAAGCTGGTAATACCTGGTTGTAAAAGCCCCTGTCTCTATAAGGAACAGGGGCTTTTCATTTTATAAAACAGGTGGATGTTTACCTCTGTAAATAGCGGTGAATGATGAAGAAACTGATGATCACCAGTATCAGCACCACCAGCACTGTTACTACTATCCATGGATCCAGGTTGAGCTCCAGTTTGTTCCTCCGCTTTTTCTTTTTGAGTGTTTTCTGCTTCAGGTCATAATTCAGTTGATCCAGCAGGCCCTGTAGCTTCTTGGGGTCTTTCATGCCCTCCAGCCCTTCCAGCGCGTCAGCATCGAAATCATCCTCCATCATTTGCTTTTCCACCTCGTGCTGCTGCTCGGCAGATAGCTTTCCCTGCAGGTACAACAACAGTGTTTCCTGGTCAATCTCAGGGTTCAAATTGGATAATATGTCTTTAAGACTTTCGCTCATGATCAATGCGCTTTCTTTTCCTTCAGCTTTTTTTCCAGGGTGATCTTCAGGTTTCTTTTACCGTTTTGAATATAACTCTTCACCTGCAGCAGGCTATAGCCTGTTTTTTCAGCTATTTGCTGGTAGCTGTTTTTCTTCAGGTAAAACAAAATTACACATTGCCGCTGCTCTTCGCTTAATTCAGTGATGGCATCCTCCAGCAGGTCATAGGTCTGTTCATTTTGCAGAAGGTCTTCTTTTTCCGGCTCGGTATGCACCAACATACGCTCATCCAGCTCTTTCGCACCCTTTTTACCCGTATCCCTTAGCCGCATCAGGCAATGGTTCTTGGCCACCATGTACAGCCAGGATTTGAAATATTCAATGCGGTATTTAGATACTTCTGTCAATACCTTTAGAAATATCTGCTGCACGCAGTCCTTTGCTTCATTTTCATCCTTCACATACTTCATGCACACACCCAGCAACAACAGCGTATAGCGCTCCAATAACCTTCCTATCCATTCAGGATCCCTGTCCTGGTAGTACAGCTCCAGCAATTCTGTGTCGGTCATATGGTCCGTGCGCCCGCCTTTCACATCAATGGGTATATGATTTAGTGTATAGGGTCAGTTCAAACTTAACGTTTATTATCTGGCCAATGTTTTAAAATGTGCCAGGTGCCGTTTTTCGCTGTTATTATTGAAAAGTGCCCGTATATAAGATGCAAACGCTGCAAATTTGCATAATAAAATATTGTTACATTCATGTCATTCGTCATCTGCACCGTACCTGCCGCTCCTGTCAGAACAGAACCTTCACACCGCTCCGAAATGAGTAACCAATTGCTTTTTGGCGATACCATGGAAGTATTGGAAGAAAAAGGGGAGTGGCTCAGGATAAAGACCTTGTATGATCAATACGAAGGTTGGATCACCTGGCATTTGATCAGTGAAGTGCCGGAAACCCTTGCCAGGCAGGAGGTGTGGTATTATGCATCGGGGTTAACTAATCCCATTACACTGACAGATTCCCTGCTGCATGCACCCATGGGTGCTGCACTGGTAGGCTATGATCCGGAGACCCGATTATTATGGGATGAACATTTTAAATACCATGGTACCTTCAAAGATATACGCCAGCCCTTGGACCAGGACCTGCTGATCCGCTCTGCGCATGCATGGTTGAATGCCCCTTACTTATGGGGTGGCAAAACATTGATGGGCGTTGATTGCAGCGGCTTTGTTCAAACCCTCTTTAAATTAATAGGCATCCCGCTTTACAGGGATGCTTACCAGCAGGCAGAACAGGGACAACCGGTCATGCTCACTGATGCCAGGTTGGGCGATCTTGCCTTCTTTCACAATGAGGCCGGGCGCATCACGCACGTGGGTATGGTATGGGATCCCCACCACATAATTCATGCATCGGGCAGGGTGAGGATAGATACGCTGGATAAAGATGGTATTATTAGCAGCACTACAGGCAAAAGAACGCACCAGCTCCATTCACTGCGACGCTTTTTTTAAGCCGGTACATACACTTCGTCAAATAAAAAAAGGGTTACCGTGAAGGCAACCCTTTTTCATCAGCCGGATACTTTACCGGTCAAACTTCTTTTTGTAAAAGCTGATGGCTTCTTCAATGATCTGGTAGGCGATCTCTTTGGTTTGAAATTCTTCTATGTACACCTGCTTATTCTCCAACACCTTGTACTGCTCAAAATAATTCCTTAACTCGTTGATGAAATGCGGGGGCATATCATCAATGGTGGAAATATGATTCACAGAAGGATCGTTGGTAGCTACGGCAATGATTTTATCGTCCTTCTCTCCGGAGTCGATCATTTGCATATTGCCAATGACCGTGGCTTCCACCAGGCACAGCGACTGTATGGATTGTGAGCACAATACCAGGATATCCAGCGGGTCGCCATCATGTCCTAATGTTTGTGGTATAAAGCCATAATTCACAGGGTAGTGAAACGAGGAGTAAATGACCCTGTCCAGCTTTAGTAATCCTGTTTCCTTATCTATCTCGTACTTCGTTCTCGATCCTTGCGGGATCTCTATCAATGCGTTAACTTTCTCCGGCGGGTTTTCGCCGAAATGGGCTCCGTGCCATGGGTGTAAAACTGTTCTTTCCATAATTCATTTCCTGGATTGGTAATAAATAACATCTACATTTTCAAGGGTGATCAATCCTCCTTTGCCGCATTGCTCAAACAACTCGTTCACAATGGGAAGGAAGGCTTCTATTTTCTTAGAGTGGTCAATGATCTCAATTACAATAGGCAGGTCCTCCGACAATTCTATCAGCCGCGCCCTGTGCAAATGATTGCTGGCGCCATAAGACATGATGCCTTTTATCACTGTGCCCCCGGCCAGCCCTTTTTCACGTGCTTTCAATAATATAAGCTCGTACAGCAGTTGGTGACCGATCCTGTCAGATTCACCGGCAAATATGCGTAACAATTTTGATTGTCCCTGCAGGTTCATTTTACAGTAGTTTGATGAGCAGGCCGCCCAGGTACACTGCTACTATACCTGCTATAACGCTGCCTATGCTATACAACAACAAGTAAAACAGGTCTCCTGTTCTCAACAGGCTCACATTCTCAAAGGCAAAAGTGGAAAAGGTGGTAAAGCCTCCGCAAAAGCCCGTGATCAATAATAGCCTGGTCTGTTGAGACAGGATGTTGCTTTTTTCTCCCAATGCGTATAATATGCCAATGAGCAGGCAACCAGTAATATTGATCAGGAAGGTGGCCAGCGGAAAGCTATGATCATACGATTCATTCACCCATTTCTGGCACAGGTATCTTCCAATGCTGCCAGTGGCGCCGCCCAATCCTACCAATAAAATATTAATGAGCATGTGCTGAAGTATCGGTTTGAGGAAAAGAGTATTTCAGGTCCACCAGCCAGGTGCCACCTGAGCGCAGTACACGCAATGAATCTTTTTTATTCTTGTAGGAGTTGGAATAATTGATGATGGCCACACTGTCATTCACCTCGCGGGTGTCATAAAAAGTGATGGATGCCTCGCGGTAGCCTCTTTTATCTTCCTTGTTCATATGCACCTGGTAATTGCTCTCAGACGCATCCAGCAGCTGAGAATTGGTGGAATCCTGAAGCATGAACCGGCGTGCTTCTTTCCAGTTGCCATCCAGGGCCGAACGGATAAAATTCCTTGCCGCATCCACATCATTCTCAGAAGTCACTTCTTTCGTTTCCTCCTTGTCGTTGTTGCAACCGGCACAGGCCAGCAGCAGGAACAGTCCCGCGGTAATAATTCCTCTCATGCAACAAAAATACGGTAACGCTTATCAATCGCAGCTATGGAGTGATAGAGGAAGGCCCTTTGGAGAGGAGTGCAGTGCAGCACTTAAAAAAGTGCCCCTTTATTGGGGGCACTTAAATATAGTTCCGGGCAGGGGATCAGGATTCGTTCCTGTCCCAGCGCCTTTCCCTTCTTTCTTTCTTTTCTGTTTCTTCTATTTCCGCTTCCCGCTGTCCTTCCTTGTCGTAAGCTTTAAGGATGGCTTTCACCAGCTTGTGACGTACCACGTCTTCTTCATCCAGTTCTATATAGCCTATGCCATCTATGTTGCGCAGTATCCTGCTGGCCTTGGCCAGGCCGCTGCGCTGGTTGCGCGGCAGGTCTACCTGTGTAAGGTCTCCCGTGATGATCGCCTTTGCATTGGCGCCAATACGCGTCAGGAACATCTTCAACTGCAGGTCTGTAGCATTCTGCGCTTCATCCAGGATAATGAAACAGTTATCCAGTGTTCGGCCGCGCATATAGGCCAGCGGTGCTATTTCAATGGTGCGCGTGCTCATATAATAGCCCAGCTTATCGGCAGGGATCATATCATCCAGCGCATCATACAACGGACGCAGGTACGGGTCGATCTTTTCTTTCAGGTCGCCGGGCAAAAAACCCAGGCTTTCACCTGCTTCCACCGCCGGCCTTGTAAGAATGATCTTCTTCACCGCTTTATTTTTCAAAGCCCTTACCGCCATGGCTACCGCTGTATAGGTTTTACCTGTACCTGCAGGCCCTATAGCAAAGACCACATCATTCTTTTCAGAGGCCGTCACCAACCGCTTCTGGTTGGCCGTGCGCGCCCGCACCGTTTTACCATTGGGGCCAAACACCAGCACATCGTTGGGGTTGCGCTCCACAAAATGGTCCACGGTTTCGGCATCATCGCCGCCAAGGATTTGTTCAAAATAATTTTCACTCATATGGCCGTTTCTTTCAAGGTATTGCACAATGAGATCGATCTTTTCCCTGGCGCCCTCCACCTGTTCAGGAGCTCCGCTTAGCTTTAATTGTGTACCGCGGGATAATATCTTTAGCAGGGGAAACTTCTTCTTTAAAATATCCAGTTTGCCGTTATTCACTCCAAAAAATTCAATAGGGTTAACGGTCTCCAGGTTGATAATTGTGTCTCTCAAATTCGTTTCAGGTTTTCGTTATTCAAAATAGCCGGTCATGCCTTGTAGATCATTTGCAGTGCCAGGGCGTAGCCGGTGTTTACTTCAGGTACAAATGGCTGTTATAGTAACAAGATAAATAAAACAATCCGTAATATTTAAGGGTTACTTATACACATATGTGTATTAAAAACTGTGCCTGAATCAACACATTAAATTACATCAATACGGCCTAAGATGAGGTTAACTGCTAGTTAATACCCTGCTTTGAAATGGTTAAATTAATAGCTGGTTCAAAACCAGGGAGCAGTTGCAGCAATTGTTCACCTTTCCTGTTTAATTTTAGTGTTATTGTAAACATTATGAATGGCCCCAGGTCTTATTGGGTAGAGTTCATTGGCGACCGCTCCATCAAGGTAGAGGAAGGGCAGACCATATTGGAGGCTTCCCTCGCTGCTGGCATTCCGCATTACCATGCCTGTGGCGGCAATGCCAAATGCTCCACCTGCCGTATCCTGGTGATTGAGGGCATTGATAATATTACGCCCCAAACTGAGGCCGAAAAAGCCTTGCAAAAGATCCTGTTCTTTCCGCCCCATGTTCGCCTGGCTTGCCAGAGTTATGCAAAGGGATCACCTATACATGTGCACCGCATCATCCGCGACGAAGCGGATATTCGTTTATACATAGATGAAGATACACAGGCTGACCTGCAAAATATTGGGGAGGAAAAAGAGCTTGCCTTGTTCTTCCTCGATATTAAAAACTTCACACCCTTCATAGAAAATTACCTGGCCTTTGATGTGATCCATGTCATGCGCCGTTTGTTTGGCCTGTTTCGCAAATGTATTGAAGGCCATGCGGGCCGCATCATTGAAACGGCGGGTGATGGCCTCTATGCTGTTTTTGGTTTTTCTGATGACATCCAAAAAGCAGTGAACCATGCTGTAAATGCCGGTATGTCTATATTACAGGAGCTTGAACAATTCAACGAGCAATACCTGGAAAAATATTTCAATCATTTTTTCCAGGTGGGCATAGGCCTGCATGCCGGGAATGTTATTGTAGGTAACGTGGGCATTGGCGTCAACAATAACCTCACCGTAATGGGCCTCCCGGTAAATGTGGCCTCGCGCCTGCAGGCTGCCACGCGGGAACTCAATAATACCTTTATTGTTTCCAAAGAAGTGTATGACCGGCTGCAGCAACCACCAGGTGCCACCCTTCAGCACCTTGACCTGAAAGGCATCCGTGATCATCTCCCTGTGTATGCCATTGGTGAGCCCTTTCGTTGATTACTCGCAGTTTGTGACTGGCTCTATTCATTCGCTGGAAACACAAAAACTGGTGTAGCATTCGTAGCTTTTTGTGCTGTGTATCATTTGCCGTTGCTGCATGTCATAGCTTGCATCTAATGCCATAACTCTTTTATTTATGCAACCATGATGAGCACTGGGGAATGGCATGGTTATGCCGCCAGTAATATCTTTCCACACCCTGTATGTTTAATGGATTGTATGCTGCCGGCATCGGCTGCCACACCCATTTCTATGCCCACTGACAGCAACAGGCTATAGCTGTCAAAGGCAGGTACCACTGACAGCTCCAGGTCCAGTTGCAAAGGCGCAGATCCCATCTTTACGATCTGCCATTCTGATACAACCTTTTGCGGATGAAAAGAAAACTCACCCTCAGGCGCATACGCTTCTCTTTTAAAAAAAAGATCGGGCACCATGCCCAGCACGGCGGCTATCCGGAAATAGGAATGCGGGCCGGGAGGAAAGAAGTTCAACCCTGGTACCATTTCCGGGAACTGCACGGAAGCTGTAAGGCCCTGCCTGTCTATCACTGCTCCGGGTGCATGGCGCACCACGGCGTCAAAAGGGTTTCGCTGGTTTAAATTGAAGCCCTCCAGCAGGTAAAGCGCCTTCGAGATCAGCACACTGCGTTGGCCATATTCACTTACGGTGTCCAGCGCTTGTATCTTATGCATTAAAGAACAGATGGAGGGTGCAGGGTTAAAGTCTGACACAGGCATCAGTGGTTGAAAGCTTCTTCTTACATATTTTCCCGCAGTTGACCTGCCGCCAAATTCATAGTTGTTCCTTCTTACAAGTTCACAACTGGGTAATGTTTTGATAGCTTCCCTGGAAGGGCCTCCCGGTTGCCGGATGATCGTTTTTTTTACCCCTTTCATTTTAAAGGCAGAGATACCGCCTATTTTACCTTCAAAGTCGAAGGGACCGTTTAGTTTGGCCATAGGATTGGATGGTTTATTGTATGCTAAAATTACTGGTATTTTGCTAAAAAAGCAAGCATTGAGCCCACTATTTTTTATACACATTCCGATGATATCCCGAGGGTATTCCAACCCTTATAACGTTGGGTTATTGTCGGGATATCGTCGGGATATCCTCGGGATATCCTTAGATTATTTAGGTAGGTCATAAAAGAGTAGGAGCGATATAAATAGAAACAATGTACTAGGATGCAAGAAAATATAATAAGGGTACTTTATGATCTTTTCGATTCAGATCAATTGGTATTTCCATTTACCTTGTTGCCATATTGTTTTTGAGCATCTGGATAGGGTTTGGACAACACCAGATATTATTTTAATTTAAAGCTGCAACCAAATCTATTGCGATGCTTCCTGTTATTCGTTTATGCCCTTTGCTTTACAGCGGGCAGGAATCCATTGCTGTAAAATGTACACTTACAAGGGAGTTGGAAACTATTTTACGGCAGATCAAAGGTATTAAATGGAGTGAACCAGAAAAGTGCTGGTGTTTGCCTTTAGATAAACAAAGTTTTGAAGTTTTGAAAAAAACATTATTAGGCCTGGCCCAACTTGATACCATGCCTTTGCAAACTTACCTGGCAAAACGAAAACTGGTAATGAATACAAGTGAGAATGAGGGGAAAGATTCAGTGAAGCCCGTAACACTGTCGCCGGTATGGGGGTTATGTCCGGATAACCTTAAAGCATTGAATGATATTACCCGGGAACTTAAGCTTAAGGCCTACAGTTTATCTACAATACGCACTTACCGGAATGAATTTTTGCAGTTATTGCTTTTGTTGAAAAGCAAATCGGTGCAGGAATTGACGCCTGCTGACCTGAAGCGGTATTTAGTTTATGCCATGGAAAAACAAGGTATCAGTGAAAATACTGTCCATAGCCGATTAAATGCCTTGAAGTTTTATTTTGAGCAGGTTCTTCACAGGGAAAAGTTCTTTTGGGAGATACCACGTCCCAGGAAACCTTTAAAGCTACCCAAGGTATTAAGTGAAATAGAACTATCGCGTTTATTTAATGCTGTAAATTATTTAAAACATAAGGCGCTGTTATTTACTGCTTACAGTGCAGGGTTGCGGGTTAGCGAAGTAGTTCATTTGCAATGGAAACACCTTGACCGCCATCGTGGGCAGATCCTGGTAGAGCAGGCAAAGGGTAAAAAAGACCGGTATGTAACACTAAGCCCTATCCTGGAAGATATATTAACCAGTTATTATCAAAAAAGCAGGACAAAGCCAGTAAAATATGTTTTTGAAAGCACTGTTCCGGGCATCCCTTACAGTGCCAGGAGCGCCCAGGCCATATTTCAGCAGGCAAAAGCAAAAGCAGGGATCAAAAAAGAAGTAGGGTTTCATAGTTTACGGCATTCATTTGCAACGCATCTTTTAGAAAAAGGAACGGATGTTCGGTACATCCAGGAATTATTGGGTCATTTCAGCATCAAAACCACCACCCGTTATTTACATGTTGCCAAAGAGAAATTAGTTGTCATTGAAAGCCCTTTGGATAGCCTTTGGAAGCAGGGGGGTATTGAATGGGATGGATGATTGACGCAATGCGCTATTTAAATAGCGCAATGGAATAGTATTGCTGATCAACAAGTTAAAAAAATATAAATTGCGTGTTATTACAGAAATACAACTGTTAGCCGAAATCAATGAACCAGCGTTTAGAGATAAAAGTAATTCAGAAGTTTGTAGCAAAGGATAAGCAGTCTCGCTATATTCAATTCGTTTCTTCAGAAAAGAACAGGGCTAAGTTCATCATCGA
>JAEZLJ010000068.1 GCA_023415275.1 Bacteroidota bacterium | reverse complement strand
TGCATGTAGGAAATGAATTAAGGAGCTATGCACGCAAGCACTTTAAAAAAGATTATTACCTGCTCAGAAGCGTTCCAGGCATTGGTCCTTTGACAGCCATTGGAATGCTGGCAGAAGTAGGTGACATCAGGAGGTTTAGAAACATTGACCACCTGAGCAGCTATATTGGACTGGTGCCTTCCCTTCATAGCAGTGGAGAGAAAACCTACAGCAAGGGCATTACCTACAGAAGCAAGCGTCTTCTCAGAAGTTACCTGGTGGAAGGAGCCTGGGTGGCCGCCAAACAGGATCCTTCTCTGATGGTCTATTACGAAGAGAGAAAAGGACATGATCACAAAAAATTAATCATCAAGCTGGCTGCAAAGACTTTAAGCAGGATCTATCATGTGATCAAGACAGGAGAACCATATGAGCTACTGAAGCCGTAGACCTGGTACATAATCTTATTTACCTAAGGATCTTAATACTATGCAGAGAGAAAAACTATTTACAAAAGTGGCGACTGTAAAACATCGGTTGCAGATGCGTAAAAGTATATTGCTTTGCGCAAGCATACAGCGCCACTTCCTTTTCTTTATCCCGCAATGCTGCGGGACTGCAGCGACCCTAAGGCCGACTGCTTATAGGATGCTGAGACAAAGGTAGTAAGATGACAAAATAAGTAACAGCTGAGGGAGAAGTAATCAACAGGGAAACGGATTAATTGTTTATCAGCTGCCAGGAATACTACTGTGCAGCATCGAAAGCGAGCAACAACAGAATATTTGGAAAACCCTTGAAAGTCAACGTAACTTTATGAGAACAACCAGCTATCTCTTTACATAGGATACATTGTTGGGCGTTAGCTATTCCTCGTCTTGATCATCGTAATTGATGTCTGCAAGTTCGGTAATGCTGTCTGCAACTTTAACTATGTCGCCCGTTTCATGTTTCCAAATGTAAATGTCTTCGCATAATATTTTGTCGTTAGTTGTGTCTACCAATAAGATAAGTTGGTCGCCAGTTCCGTTTGTCCCAATAGCAATACCGGAGCCAGGAAATGTTGTCCATTCTTTTGCTTTTTTCGTTTCGAGTCCAATGTGATTACATGTCCTGCTAATTCGTTTTTTGTCTGTTTTGTCAAAAAATGGATAAAGCGTCCAATCATCATTGTCTGTAGAAACTTCTCCGCCATTGTCATTAAGCATTTTTTGCACGAACTTTTTTGGGAATGTCACGCCCAATTCTTTTTCTGTTTCGTCTATGAATTTTTTGTCAAGTGGAAATGGCATGTGTCTAAATTAAGGATTTTGATTTGTCACTAGCGTGGACTCTTATAATGACGCCCAACGTCAGCGTATTGCCGAAGTGCCGGAAATAGAATTACTTCAGCTCGGCCGGCTTACTAAAGTTAAATAGAATTACAAAAGTTGAAGTGATATTTTGCTGCCGGCATTTTGGCAATGCAATGTTGTGCGTATTCTTGAAGCCAAATGTTAATTCTTTTAATTTTTGAAGTAGGTTTGGAAAAAAAGTAATTGGTATCTAATAGCGTTTCCCCAGTATTCATTGTTATGTCCCCCTGGGCGCTCAATATAATCATGAGCAATCTGAAGTTTAAGCAACTTTTCATGAAACCGCTTATTCATGCGATAAAAGGGATCGTCGATTCCACAATCCAAAATAATTGCCATCGCACTTACAGGCGAATGTTCAATCATGTTTAATACGGAATAACTTTGGTAGAGATCTTTGTAAGTTAGCGTGTCGCCAAGTTGTCTATTTAATCCAGGATTGGTATTGAAACCTGCAATATCAACCACCCCACTACTACTACCTACGGCTCCAAAGAGATCCGTATGGCGAAGTGCTATAAAAAAAGCGCCGTGTCCTCCCATACTTATTCCCGTAATTGCCCGATGATTTCGATTGGCTATAGTGCGATACTTACTATCGATATATTCAACAACTTCTTTGCTGATATGTGTCTCAATTTTCTTTGTTGAATCTCTCGGACTATCAAAATACCAACTATCATACCCAGCATCAGGACAAACTAATATCACCTGATAGGTATCTGCATCATTTTTAATAGTAGGCATTTCTTTTATCCAATACTCAAAAGAATCCTGGTATCCATGTAATAAATAAACAACCGGAAACCGAATACTTTTGTTTTTGTATTTGTCAGGTTTTATAACAACACATTTCATATTCTTATGCATGGCTACACTGTAAATTACTGCCGTATCAACAGAAGCTGCGAATAATAAAAAGTTAGAGAAGAGTATAGTTAGTAGAAAAATAAATCTCTTCATCAATTTTTTTGTTTAAAAGATTACGCACAACGTAAAAGTGTTTATGAAGTTGTGGCATTTGAAAAACGTCAGGTTCAATTAACCACAAAAGGGAAATAGCGATTTTAAGTTGAATGCTTGACGTCCCGCCACGATTTTATAAACACAACTGTTGTGCGTTTGTTGCCCTCTGTCCGAGGATAGGGTCTGATATAATTAATGATAATTGAACTTGCTGTCCCTAAAAAACCTTTCCTTGAATATCTTAATTCAATACTTAATATGGGCAATTTATCAGATTTGCCAATGTAAAATTTAAACCATTCTCCTTCTCGTCCATGTTCTGATACTAAATACGCCTTGTCAGAATGAGTGTATATTTTCTTAAATCGCTTAATTAATTCCTTATACTCCTTGTTCGCATTGTTTGTAATTGTGTCCTGGTATGATAGTGTCAAAGAAGTAATAAGTGTTTCGTTAGGAATGGTGTCTCCTAAAGCGTATTTGTATGCGTAGTAGTAATTTAGAAGGGTGGTAGTCGGTTGAAACTTTACAGGCGAATAGTCCTTGATTTTTTTCGAAAAGTCAGTCTTAGAACTATCGTAAATATTTGCCTGTGTCCAACAATTATTCTTCTGGCAGTATTGGGCTATAAAAGTTTGCGATGAGTCTAATGGAAAGTTTTGAAAGAGCTTATACAACAAAGATTTGCCAGTAGTCTGCGCGACGCATAGCACAGTTGAGAGCAAACATGGTATGATTAAAAGTTTAAGGTATCTCATTTCAATTCTGACTAACGTAAAATGTTTTTATCATTTTCAAAACTTCATTCTTTTAAAATATCCTATCTATCCTTTAGCAAAGGAATTTATTTTCCGGGAAAAAGGGGGAATAACGCACAACGTTTAGTATTTACGCAATTATACGCAATATATATTTTTTTAATTAGCTGACTTTCATCACTTTTCCATTGCGCTATTTTTATTGCGCATTGCGCCAATCATCCGTCCCATTCTATCCCACCCTGCTTCCAAAGACTATCCAATGGACTTTCAATAACAACTAATTTTTCTTTGGCAACATGCAAATATCGGGTCGTGGTTTTAATGCTGAAATGACCCAATAATTCCTGGATGTACCGGACATCTGTCCCCTTCTCTAATAAATGAGTGGCAAAAGAATGCCGCAAACTATGAAAGCCTATCTCTTTTTTTATTCCCGCTTTTGCTTTTGCTTGTTGAAAGACGGCCTGGGCGCTCCTGGCACTATAAGGCATACCTGGCACAGTACTTTCAAAAACAAACTTTAACGGCTTTATACTACTCTTTTTATAATAACTGGTAAGTATATCTTCTAAAATAGGACTTAGAGTTACATAGCGGTCTTTTTTGCCTTTGGCTTGTTCTATTAGTATCTGGCCCCTTTGGCGGTCAAGGTGCTTCCATTGCAAATGTATTACCTCACTTACCCTTAGCCCTGCGCTGTAAGCCGTAAATAACAGGGCTTTATGTTTTAAAAAATTTACTGCATTAAATAAACGCGACAACTCTTCTTCACTCAGTACTTTGGGTAACTTTAGGGGTTTTTTTGGCCGCGGTATTTCCCAAAAAAACTTATCTTTTCCCAACACCTGTTCAAAATAAAACTTAATGGCATTGATACGGCTGTGTAAGGTATTTTCAGAAAGGTGAAGCTTCTCAAAACAATACACAAAATACCTCCGTAGGTCATCGGGGGTCAATTCTTCTATTGGCTTTTGTTTTAACAAATGCAGCAGTTGCAAAAATTCATTGCGGTAGGTCTTCATAGTAGAAGCACTGTAAGCTTTCAATTTTAATTGTTCTATAAATCTTTGCAGAGCGGCCATATTTTCCCTGCTTAGCTGCTAGTCAGCAGACCCGGTTATGTTCCGATTGATCTTTATACCGGTATTAGCACTAGAAGAAGCTAACCGGGTTTTTGTTACCTGTTCTTTCTTTTTTAAATACTGTACCAACATAGTATCGTCTAAAACTGCAATTTCTGCTAACGATGCTTTTACCAGGTTTTGTGCAGCTGGGGTATAAGGCATATACCAGCACCCGTGTGATTGGCACCATTTGATTCCTTTGATTTTCCGGATGACGGTTTCCAACTCCCGGGAAAGTGTACATTGAATAGCTATGGATTCCTGCCCTCTAATAAGTAAAGGGCTTAAACGAACAGCAGGCAGCATGATAGTATAGATTTACATGAAAATTAAATTAAAATATAATTTTATATTATCCAAACTAACAACTGCAACAATACCTAATGTCCCACTGCCATTTGTAATATATCCACGTATTGGCTTGATATATTACAGTATTAGTAGCAGCATTGCAAAAAAGATCATTTTCCCTGTCCCTGCAAGCCACATCCGCTCGTCTGGCAAAAGATTTTGGTTGAATAAATACTGTCAACTTACCCCTTCCACATACTTATCCAACTTTCTAATCCAGGAACGTCAATTAACAATTAACCATTGCCCATATTCAATCACTCCACCCTTACCCATTCATCCACCATCTTTCCTTTGGGTGGTGTTAGCAGGGTTTGCAGCCCTAACCGCCTTACCTTATCTACCAGGTGGCCTGCAAAGCAAATAGGGATCCTATAGTCTTTGGCAAACTCACCATCGAATACTGCTTTCCAGTTATAATCCTCCATGTAGTTCATAAAGAACTCCTCATCTTCTTCACTGGGCTTTGCTTCAAGTACTACCAAAAAGCTTTCCTTTTCAGGCTTGGGCTTCTTTTGCTTTACTTGTGCTTTACGCTTGTCTGCCTCTTTGATCATTAAAGGAAGGTATAGTTCAAAGTCTTCTGCTTCCAGGGATATACACTGAAGGGAAGCTAAGAACTCAAATAAGGCGCTCAACACCTGCTCATCTTCCATGCCCTGGTTCTTTAAGGCGATGGCCTTCTTTTTACATTGATTATACAGCGTATTGCACCTTCTGTGGGTATAGACATGGCGGTAAACCAGGGAAGCAAGCGTGTTGGCCCTTCCAAAATTAGAGGAAGCCCTCCTGCTACCTTCAAAGGCAGCATCCTTAGTATAGCGCTCTGTATCCACACCAGGCTTGGTGCGGAGCCTGTATTCTCCTTCGGATTTGTAGAAATTCAAATTGCCATCAATGGTGCCCAGGCCCTTGATGTAGCCTACTTGTTTTGGCATAGGATATTATTTTAGGAATATGGATCCAATATACTAAATTATTTAGTAATTTGGAAGGCTTCAGCCACAAAATAGTTATCCACAGGCATGCCTATACGTATTTTATGGTTCGCGGCTGGTTAACCGCTTACTCCCTGTATAGCTCCAGTATAGCTGCCCCCTATCTACTCCCTACCTACGGTATAGATACTCCGTGCGAACACGGAGTATCCCGGGCTTTGGTATAGAGGAGATAGGGAGGAGGTGGGGAGGAGGAGGGAATGACGAATATCGAACGATCCTCCTTCGCTAAAGCTTCGGTGGACGAGAGGAATATTGAATGACGAAGGGGCTTAGGATGGAGAGGCTTTTTTGATAGCGGGCTTTTCCTGGGTGGATGGTTGATAAATGTTCAATAAACAATTTTCAACGATCAATGCTCAAGGGAGAGAGTACGGGAATGTCGAACAGATGAACAAGGAATGTCGAATGTCGAAGGGGCTTAGGTTGGTGTGGTTGATTGATAGCAGGCTTTTCCTGGGTTAAGTTGGATTGATCAGGAGGTCTCAACTTGTGGTTGAACATAACAAGTTGAGTTGAACCATGTAAGCAGTTTTTAGGTACATGAGCATTATAGTTCGAGGAAATATTATATTCCCTTCTATAGTTAAATTTTAACACCGAAGAGATAACCCACTACGGCAGATAGTACCATGGCAATGGTGCCCCAAATTACAATTCTCAAAATTGCCTTACCAATTTTCGATCCCCCGGTTTTTGCTGAAACTGCCCCCAGTATGATCAATGAAAGTATTGTAAATCCGTAAAGGAAATACTCCATGTTTTTGACAGGTGCCAATAAGGTTACTAAAAGCGGCAATACTCCACCTGCAGTGAAGGCCGCCCCGGAGGCCAATGCTGCCTGGATTGGTTTGGCCTGGGTTATTTCATTTATTCCCAGTTCATCTCTCATATGAGCACCTAATGCATCCGCTTCAGTTAATTCTTGTGCCACCTGGAGGGCTGTTTCCTTTTTTAAGCCACGCTTTTCATATATCTGGGCCAAAATGTTTAACTCTATTTCTGGCATCTCCCTGAGTTCTTTTTCCTCTCTTTCAATATCCGCTTTCTCTGTATCTGTTTGTGAACTGACTGAAACATACTCCCCGGCAGCCATAGACAAAGCCCCGGCAACAAGTCCCGCTACAGTGGCCAGCAATATTGGGTCTCTGGTAGAACTTGCCGCAGCTACCCCTATTGCAAGACTTGAAATAGAAATGATACCATCATTGGCACCAAGTACCGCTGCGCGAAGCCAATTACTCCTATGGATGTAATGACTGTCTAAATAATTGTCGATCGTTATCATCTGTTAAATGCATTATTTACAAATTAGGTCTAACTGAATGGCCTTGATTATGTCCGGGTATTTTATATATTCTTTCAGTTCCCGAAAGTTATTCTAAAGCTCAATAAGGAACAAATGTCAAATGACTTTCGTCGGCAGGCCTGGGCCTGCATTACAGGTTCGGGTTTCTGTTTCCACTTAGTTTTGTCTTTAAAGAATGTGTTATGTAATTAATGCCTTTGGCAGGCAGGCCACCCAATTTCATTGCTTACTGCATAGTACCAAGAGATAAGTACTCCAGCAAGTACACCAAGCGTTAGAAGGAGTATCCTGAACCGCCTCATGAATTGGTGTTCACTCCTTCTTCCTTTTTACATTTTTCATTTTACATTTTACATTTTACATCCTCACCTATTGCTGCAGCAAATTCACCGGTAATATAAACTCAAACCAATTGTTTCCCTTTTTATCCCGCGGGTAAAAGCCATCATCCAGCAGGTGGCTGACCCTGAAGCCAAAGGATACGGGCAACTGATTCCACCATTTGGTGTCAAAGTACAGTTCACCACCCACGCTTCTCAGGTCCCTGCTACGTGTTTTGGAATTGGAAAATACCCGTGACATGTCATAAAAAATGTTACCACGCAACCGCTGGACGAAAACTATACTGGCCAGCCCCAGGTCGGGATACAGAATAGGAAAATGGTAGTTGCCTGCCAGCTTCCACATTCGCGACAAATAATAATCATCATAACCACGGGCTCCGGGGAAGCGGTTGCTAAATACAATGTTATTGGTATCCGTCTGTTGGAAAGCAGCATTCACCACAATGCTATGGTTGCCAAAAGAAGGCAGGAAGAGAGAGCTATTGACGTAGAACTGGTAGCCATTACCTGACAGCAGGTCACGGTACTGAAGGCCGGTTGTCCATCCCAGCTTTGGATAGATCTGTTGCACCGCCTTTGGTAAATAATGCGACCAGGAAATGAAATGCCGCAGATAGCTGTTGTTCCGGGCCATAAAAGAATCCTTATAAAGCCCTGTAGGCATTAACCGGTTGAAAACATAGTCAGAACCCAAGTTCAAATACTTGTAGGTCTTCCCTTGAGTAAAATTCAATGGAATGGACAGTCCACCTCTCACCTCTGTCTGGTCAAGGGTGAGTGTACCCGGTAACAGGTCAATGTGACGATTATAGGTGTACTCAGCTCCTGCACTTAATACCGGGAACAACCCGCCATAGAAAATATTCCATCCCAGGCCATGGGAATCCTCATCCTGGTTGTAGCGGTAGAAGAACTCGTTAGAGAAGGTATTGAGTATGTTATCACTGTACAGGGTAAACGTAAACTCAGGATCCACATAGTCAGGCGCCCAGCTATGAAAGCGAAACAGGCCTGTGGACTGGCTATACCTTTTTTCTGCAAACCTGCGATTGGTGCCTGTCAACAGGTTTTTTGTATCCGCCACAGGATACAAAGAAGCCTCCTCCTGCCAGGATAAGGCATTGATCTCTGTGGCAGTCTTATTGTCTATGGGTTCGCTGCGCAGCCGCAAGCCTTCCGCAGTAAAATGCGACCATACCAGTGAATCGCCATGCACGGAAGGATAATAATTCCCTGTCCTGTCCTGGGTAAGCTGGAAGATCTTTTTATCTTTTAAGCTGACAGCGTAGATATCATCATTAGCATTGGCATTGGAAACGAAGTACACTTTTTCATTGGCCACGAAAGGAAGCCCGATGGTATGACTGGAAAAGGGTACGATCTCCTGCCAGGAGCCATCAACCAGATTCAGTACCTGCAGGGCGATCTTTGACCCTTCTGTACGGGTTGTCACCACGATCCGGTTCTCATCTGCAAAGCGGGGATTGCTGTAATAATACTCATTGATGGAAGGAAACCGTTGGAGCACTTCACCATTGGTGGCATTCAGCACCTGCAACTCTGTTTGCAATGAATCATTAATGCGGACGGCAATGATCTTTTGCCCTGAAGGTGAAATATCAGGTGTATAGTATTTGTCTTTTTTGGTGAGGCGTTTTTCACTGCCAGATTTCACATCCATGAGAATGATATCACTGTAGTCAATGAGTGCCCACCGGGCATTGGTACTGAAGCTGGTATAGGCGATCTTTCCATTGCGATAGCTAAACCATTCCTCCGAACTGATGTTGCGTTGCTTCAGCCTGTGCTCGGCCTTGTCATCCCTTATATAAAAAGCCGGGATCTTATTATAGGCTGTTTTCAAATAGAGCAGCGAGTCTTTTGAAATGTATTGAGGAAAGTAGTAGCAGGCCACACGGCTATGCGCAGTAGAAGTAGTTCCCCTGCCAACCCCGAGCTTATCCTTGTAGTAGGTAAAGGCCTCTTTCCTGAATGTTTTATAATCCACACCTGCATACCTTTTAATGGCCTGTTGAAAGGGATAGAACAATCCTTTGAAAGCGCTGGCATCACTGGTAACCTTTTGCCAGAATTCAGGACCGTATTTTAAATATCCATAGTTGGCCAGCAGGTAGCCCAGCTGGTAATGGTCGGGCACATAGTCTTTAAAAGAACCATTGCTCAACTTCATCCAACTGTAATTTTTCCCCTCCAGCCACAGGCTGTTATACCCGCTTAAAAACAAGGGAAGGCGTCCCCTGCCCTGCTCTGTATAGGCCGTTTCGGCATGTACGGCATCGCCCTCAAAGAACCAATCAGGTATGGTCAGTGCATTAGCTAATGCCAGGCCTGATTCACCAAATAAATAATAGAACCCCTTGCTAAGCCCGTGATTGAAATTGCTGTATTGCTGCACATGCCTGTATTCATGCAGGGCCAGGTTCTCATGCCAGGGCAAATTGCCAAACTCCAGGTTGCTGGAAGAAGGAATTAAATAATATTCGCTGCGGAAAGGGGCCAGCGCCACATACCCATTGGCCAGGGTGGTACGGCTTTGCAAAACAACGTTGATCTTACGAATTTGATTGCCAAGAGGAAAAGTTTTATCTGCTGCCTGCCTGTGTATCAGGGTAGCAATACGTTCTGCTTCTACCTCCGCTCCTTTTGTATAGATAATACGCGCCGTATCTGTATTGATCTGCCTCCACCGGGTGGAAGGTGGAAAACCTCCAAAATGCTGCGCCATTGCTATAGAACTGATCCCAAGGCATAGAGCCAAAGCTGCACCTTTCATTTTCATGGAAAAAAGATACAACTGTTAGGGCAATTCTATTGAAATACCCCAAAAGAGAAGAGTTTATCAATTAAGGATGCGAAAGCGGTCAGTCGTGGGCGTGAATGCTTAGCTTTTTGGCTATCTCCTCACCCATAGGTTCAGAGGAATAGCCATAGCCATTTACGAGCACACCTTTGATACCGGTTTTTGATTCAATGCCATATACAATGGCCTCATCGCCTGGGTCACTGTTGCCTTCAAACCGAATGACTTCCTTTATGTCAAAATCATCTGCAGTAAATTTCTGGGTATTGCAAACGATGCAATTCTCCTGCAGGTTGAAATCTTCTGTATATCCTTTTTTCTTAAGCTCCTCAAGCGCATGCGCCACGGAATCGTATTGGTACATAATTATTTAATTTACCTGGTAATCACATTTCAAAGTGATAGAAGCGGTTTTCTCCTTGGAGGATGTATTGAACACTCCGCCGTAACTGTAATCCTCATTGGAGTTCTTGCCCGTGATCTGGAAGACACCCATATTGGCTTTCTTCACCCTTCCCAGGCTGGCATCAGAGTTTTTGGCAATGCTTTCAGCTCTTTGCCTGGCATCGGCAGCGGCCCTGGCCAGCAAGTCGATCTTTAATTCATTCAAGCCTGAGTAATAGTAAGCAGGAGGTGTGGAGTTTAACTCTATACCTTTCTGCAGCAGGCCGGTGATCTCCCTGGATAGCTTTTCTACGACTGCAATGTTCCGCGAATCCACGGTGACGGTGCCGGTGAGATTGTAACCACTGAAGCGGGTGCCAATGGTACGCCCATTGTTATCAAAGATGGTTTCATAGTTCCTTTGCATATCCACAGAGCTGAATAAAATGGAACTATCTGCAATGCCTGCATTATTCAAATAACTTTTGATCTCGCTTTCATCTGCTTTCAGTTGGGCATACACGCTTTTAAGGTCGGCACCGGAGCGGGTGAAAGTGCCCTTCCAGACGATATGGTCGGAAACAAAATCTTTCTCTGCCAGGCCGGTAACCGTGATGGTCTCACCGGAACGGAACTTATACCTGAGGGTGGCAGCTGCCAGCAGGGTGCAGATAATAAAAGCAATGGCAATGATCAGGAAACCAATGTAACGCATAGGTAGTTTGAATGAGTGGTAACAATTTACAAATAAATAAAAACTTACGCCTGCCTGTTACCTTGTTTAACATTTTGAAAGCACAATAGCCACTTACCACACCAGCTGGTGCGTTTGCTTGATGACACCCATCACGAACACGCTTTGCACATTGCCTATGTTCTCTATCTGGCTCAGGCGGTTCACATGAAAGTCGTAATAGGCATCCATATTCTCGGCTACCACTTTGAGCATAAAGTCAAACTGGCCTGAGATGGTCAGGCATTCAATCACTTCATTCATCTCCTGTATGGACTTTATGAATTTATTGCCAGCCATCTTGCTGTGCTGCCTGAGCGAGATATAGCAGATCACCATCAATCCTTTTTTTACCTTGGCGCCATCCAGCAAGGTCACGTATTGTTTGATCACACCCCGCTCTTCCAGGCGCCTAATGCGTTCATGAACAGGCGTGGTACTCAAGTGCACTTTTTCGGCTATCTCCTTGATGGTGATGCGGGCATTATGCTGCAATAGCTGCAGTATTTCCAGGTCGGTGGGGTCCAGCGTAGTTGTTTCTTCTTTTGAGGAGCGGTTTGGCATGCTTAAATAGATGTTTATTCTACAAAACTCGACAAAAGCATTGTTTTTTCCCAATTCTTTTAATTGTGAAAGAATTTTATACTATCTATTTACCTTTGCCCCCTTAAACAAAGCGTATGTCAACTATAGCAAAATCAAACATTAATTTCTCCCTTCCTCATAAAGTGAAGGATATGAGCCTGGCAGACTGGGGCCGCAAGGAAATACGCCTGGCAGAAGCAGAAATGCCGGGTCTTATGGCCATCCGTGAAGAATACGGTCCTTCGCAACCATTAAAGGGTGCCCGCATTGCCGGTTGCCTGCACATGACCATCCAGACAGCCGTGTTGATTGAAACACTGGTAGCCCTGGGCGCTGAAGTGAAGTGGAGCAGCTGTAATATCTTCTCTACACAAGACCATGCCGCTGCTGCTATAGCCGCTGCAGGTATTGGTGTATTTGCCTGGAAAGGACAAAGCATAGAAGAAGCTGACTGGTGCATCGAGCAGACACTGTTCTTTGGTGCCGCAGACCGTCCGCTGAACATGATACTTGATGATGGTGGTGACCTTACCAATATGGTGCTGGACAAATACCCTGAGCTGGTGCAGCATGTAAAAGGTATTTCTGAAGAAACAACAACCGGTGTGCATCGCCTGTATGAAAGAATGGCTAAAGGCACTTTGCCTGTTCCAGCCATCAATGTGAATGACTCTGTGACCAAGTCGAAGTTTGATAATAAATACGGATGTAAGGAATCACTGGTGGATGCCATCCGCCGTGCCACTGATGTGATGATGGCAGGTAAGGTAGCTGTGGTTGGTTCCTATGGTGATGTGGGTAAAGGTTCTGCTGCCTCCCTGAAAGGTGCAGGCTGCCGCGTGATCGTTACCGAGATCGACCCTATATGTGCCCTGCAGGCAGCGATGGACGGATTCGAGGTGAAGAAGATGATCAACGCCGTTAAAGAAGCTGACATCATTGTTACTGCTTCCGGTTGCCGCGACCTGATCACGGGTGAGCATTTCAAACTGATGAAGGACAAGGCCATCGTTTGTAACATTGGTCACTTTGATATCGAGATCGATGTAGCCTGGCTGAATGAGAACTATGGTCATACCAAAGACACTATCAAACCACAGGTGGATATATACAATATTGACGGTAAGGACATCATCCTGCTGGCTGAAGGCCGCCTGGTAAACCTGGGTTGTGCTACGGGCCACCCAAGCTTTGTGATGAGTAATTCCTTTTCTAACCAGACCCTGGCCCAGATAGAATTGTGGACTAACGGCGATGCTTATGAGAACAAGGTATATGTGTTGCCAAAGCATTTAGATGAGAAAGTGGCCCGCCTGCACCTGGCCAAGATTGGTGTAGAGCTGGATGAACTGACACCTGCACAGGCAGAATACCTCGGCATACCCCAGAATGGTCCGTTTAAGCCGGAGCATTATAGATACTAAGAGAAGTCAAAATTCAAAAGTAAAAAGTAAAAACCCTTGCAATTGCAGGGGTTTTTATTTGTGTGCTGAATGGTTGACCTTCAGCCATAGCTTGTGGCTTCGCAAGCTAACACAGTTTTTATAGGGATTACCAGATACTATATCTATTTAGGAAAGAATCCAGGGACAGGAGCCACGGATGGATTGTTATATTTAAATTCTTCAGCCATAGCTTGTGTTTCCACAAGCTAACTCAGTTTAGAACCCGATTACATGAATTGCCAGAAACTATATCTACTAGGAGAGGCAGGTGGAGACATGGCCAGGAAAGTCAAAGTAACACCAAACCCAATTGATTGTTTTATTGATACTTATGTTCTATAATTGTATTAATGAAAAGAATTATTTATTTCTGTTTGGTTCTTTTGTTACCACTTTCCTCCTTTTGTCAAAACTATTCTAAGGGCTCAAAGGTTGAGATCAAGTGGGGCTCTGGCTGGTATAAGGGAAGCGTAATTGATACGAAGGGTGACCAATATAAGGTGAGCTATGATGGTTACAACTCCTCCTGGGATGAATGGGTAAAGGCTGAACGTCTGAGGACTCCCGGCGCTGTAGCTAAGCCTGCGACACCCGTGAAGGCTGCCACATTAAGTGCACCCGTTGATCTGCCCGTAGCAAAATACCATGCCTTTCAAAATGACGGTGCCGGCTTTTCCTACCAATATACCTTGATGCTGAATAGTGCAACCTCCTATAGCATTAATAAACATGCAGGAGATTATAATTACAACCGGTCGACAGGGGTAATTAACTTTACCAGCGGACCTATAAAAGGTTTTACAGGCATTTATCGTTTGAAGAATCCTAACAATCCCAAGGATCCTCCCACCATTGTTATAGATTTTAACGGCAACGTGCCAGTGCTGGGACAAATCAATAAGAATTACATATACGCTTACCGGCAGAAGAAATAACTGTAGCAGCCATAGCTTGTGTCTGCACAAGCATATATATGAAGCCAAAGCTTGTGTCTTTAATATACATTATAGCAATGCCCGACACGAGGATTAATATGCGGCTGTACCATTTGTACGAGGCTCGTGGAGACACGAGCCATGGCTGTTCGAAAAAACCTGCCATGCTGTATAGCTCACAGAGCTTTTTTACCCATAGCTTGTGTCTTCACAAGCATATATATGAAGCCATAGCTTGTGTCTTCACAAGTTAATCTTCATTATTAGCAAAGCCCCGACACAAGGTTTAATGAGGCTGTGCCATATTGCATGATGGCCCGTGGAGACACGAGCCATGGCTCCAAAATACTCGCTTTGTATAGCTCAAAAGCTTAATTTATTGCACCCTGCCATGTATTCTAGCAGTCATATATATTGTGTCCCCACAAGCTATTATTCCTGCAGCCATAGCTTGTGTCTCCACAAGCTAATATCTTAAGTTACCGGTATTATTTATTTTCATTTACTACCAGTATTTTACTATGCTCATGAACCATATTGAACTCTACTTTTATACTGCTACTATTCATCAATGGAAGCCATTGATAAAAGATTTTAACCTGGAGCCAATAATCATTCAATCCCTTTCTTTTCTGTATCATAAAGGTTGCATAAACGTATATGGCTTCGTCATTATGCCAAACCATATCCACCTTATATGGGAATTCCTTGATACAAATGGAAAGGAAAGCCCAGCAGCCAGTTTCATGAAATTCACAGCACACGAGTTCCAGCAAACAGTGAAAAAGGTAAATCCGTCATTATTATCACAGTATAAGGTTGACTGGGAAAGTCGCAAGTATAACTTTTGGCACCCTAAGGCAGATTGGTTCTTATTAAATCAATTACCGGCACTTGAATAAAAGCTTAATTATATACACATGAATCCAATGAGGGGTAAATGGAGTCTTGTTACTGACCCATGCGATTATTATTATTCTTCCTGCAGGTTCTATGAAAAAGGGATCAATGAGTTTGAGTTTTTAAAAGATTACAGGGATTGGAGTGGTAATTGAAAAATGGTTGATATTGGTTTTATGGAACAAAGGCCGGGAATTAATAAGGTAAGCTACAAAGAGGCTCGTGGAGACACGAGCCATGGC
>JAEZLJ010000153.1 GCA_023415275.1 Bacteroidota bacterium | reverse complement strand
GAAGAGTCATAGATCGGAGAACGACCTTGTCGTATAGAAGTAATCATATACTAAATTTAAATAACACATACATTAAGTCTGAATATGAAAAGTGAATTCAGTACGAGACAGATTTTTGCCGGCCAGGAACCATTAATAAGCCGGGGAGATGGTCCTGATCAGAACCTGTCTTTGAATACCTTTGCCGGCCTATGGTGATTGCGGTTAATACACGCTTCCTGATAAAGGATAGTTTGGAAGGATTTGGAAATTTTACGGCAGAAATATTTGGGACCATGGCCAGGCAACACCCTGAACACCAGTTTTATTTTATACTGGACCGCCCTTTTACCTTTCTTCCCGATCTTCCTTCCAATGTAAGCCTGCAGGTGGTGGGTCCGCCGGCCCGTCACCCCCTGTTATGGAAGTATTGGTTCGATATTAAGATCCCACAGGTGCTTCGGAAAATAAAAGCAGATGTTTTTGTTTCTCCAGATGGCTTTTGCTCATTGACCACAAAGGTTCCACAATGCCTGGTTATCCACGACCTGGGTTTTCTGCAATACCCGGAAGCCTATAAAAAAACGCATTACCGGTTTTACAAACATTTTACCCCTAAGTTTATCAAGAAAGCCTGTTCGATTGCCACCGTTTCTGAATTCAGCAAGCAGGATATTATCGGTCATTATAAAACACCTGCTGATAAGATCGATGTGGTGTATAATGGGGTGAAGGATGGATTTCAACCCCTTTCTTTTGACAAAAGGGAGGTCTTTAAAGAAAAATATTCCGGTGGAAGCGAGTTTTTCCTGTACGCGGGGGCTCTTCAACCCAGGAAAAACCTGGTGAACCTGCTAAAGGCCTTTTCAATATTTAAAAAAAGACAAAAGAGTGAGATGAAGTTAATGCTGGCTGGAAGGCTGGCCTGGAAGAATGATGAATTCCTGGAGCTGCTTAAAACCTATAAGTATAGGGAAGACGTGGTGCTGACAGGATACGTGGAACAATCAGAACTGGAGGGGTTGATGGCTTCTGCCTATGCCATGGTGTATCCTTCCCTTTTTGAAGGCTTTGGGGTGCCGGTGGTGGAAGCTATGAAATGTGAAGTGCCGGTGCTGACATCTGCTCATACGGCTATGGAGGAAATTGGTGAAGATGCTGCCCTATATTTCGATCCTGCCAGCCATACCGATATGGCCGAAAAGCTGATGCTGATCTATAAAGATGAAGACCTTCGCAAATCGTTGATCCAAAAAGGAAAGGCAGTGGCAAAGAAGTTTACTTGGAAAAGAAGCGCAGAACTGCTGTGGGAAAGCGTGTTGAAATCGATGAAATGAACCGGGAATAAAGAATTTTGAATGTAAGAGAGAATAGCCACAAAGTCTCGAAGGTGCAAAGGATCACAAAGGATTAAAGAAGGTCGTGTAGTCAACTATTTTTACATTTTACATTTTACATTTTCCATTCTGCCTACTGTTTTTACTTTTAAGTTTTGACTTTTGACTTACCTATTGCTCCTTCTTATCTTCGCGTTTCAAAATTTAATAATGGCAAAATCAAGTATAGTGATCGATGTGGAACTGGATGAAGGCCGGATTCCCAGCAGCATTGAATGGAAGGCATCTGAAAGCACGGCTGAAAAGCCACAGCAGGCTAAGGCATTTTTGCTTTCCCTTTGGGATGGTGCTGATAAAACAGCACTTCGCATAGACCTGTGGACACAAAAGATGATGGTGGATGAGATGGCGGATTTTTATTACCAGACTCTCATGACCATGGCAGACAGCTTTGACAGGGCTACAAGGAATACAGAACTGGTAACGGATATGAAGAACTTTGCCAAACTATTCTATGCCAAGTTCCAGGAGCAGCAGATGAAAGCGAATAAATTGGAGACAGGCGAGAAGGGATGATGAATATTGAATATTAGATCAAGGAATATCGAATGTCGAAGTGGAAGAATAACGAATATTGAACAAGGAATTTGGAATGATGATGTGTTTAGGACTGAGAGGATTTTTAATAGCTGTCTTTTCTTAGTTCAAGGGTTGATAAATGATCAATAATCAATGATCAATGCTCAATGTTCAAGTGAGAGAGAAGGGAACCGCAGAACAGATGAACAAGGAATATCGAATGATAAAGTGTTTAGGGAATAGGCTTTTGATAGGAGTCATTTCTTATGGCGAGGGAAGAAATATTCAATAACCAACTTTCAATTCTCAATGTTTAAGAGAGAGCAGGATGGCACAAAGAATTCCTTTTGACCTAAAGAACCAGAAACCAAAAACAATAAACCATAAACTTCTCACGTAAGCACAAACTACAAACCATAAACTATTTCATATGTCTTTAGAACAAAAGATCATGGGCGAGATGAAGGAAGCCATGAAGTCTAAAAATGAAGCTACTTTAAGAGCATTGAGAGCGATCAAGGCCGAGATCATTAAGGCAAAGACAGAACCAGGAGCAGGTGGAGAGATATCTGAAGAAAAGGAAGTGAGCATGCTGCAAAAGATGATGAAGCAGCGCAGGGATTCTTTAGAAATTTACCAGCAGCAAAGCCGTACCGACCTGGCACAGAAAGAGCAGGAGGAAATGGCTGTTATTGAAAAGTTTTTGCCACAACAATTAAGTGGTGAAGAGTTAAAAGCCGAACTGCAACAGATCATTGCAGAAACAGGCGCTTCTTCTGCTGCAGATATGGGCAAGGTGATGGGAGTGGCCACCAAAAAACTGGCTGGCCGTGCAGATGGTAAAGCTATTTCTGCAACAGTAAAAGAGCTGCTGGCTAAATAAAAAGAGGATGTTCATAGATACGGTAGCCCTGGTTTTATTGGTGATTGCGGTATTTAAAGGATTTACAAAAGGATTTATTGTAGCCCTTTTTTCATTCCTGGCCTTTATTATTGGCCTGGCTGCTGCATTAAAACTTTCAGCACTGGCCGCTGAATACATAGGGAATGCTGTTAGTATCTCGCAGCGATGGCTACCGGTGATTGCCTTCCTGGTGGTGTTCCTGGTAGTGGCCATTGCCATTCGCCTGGGCGCTAAAATGTTGGAAGGTGCGGTGAAGCTGGCCATGCTGGGTTGGCTGAACAGGCTGGGGGGGATAATTTTCTACATACTCATTTATTTTTTCATCTTCAGCATATTGTTGTTTTACGCCGGGCAATTGCATTTTTTAAAGCCCGAAACGGTGGAAGCATCAGTAACTTATCCCTGGATTCAACCCATTGCTCCTAAAATAATGGCTGTGATGGGAGCGATTATGCCTTTTTTTAAAGATATGTTTGATCAACTCTTACAATTCTTTGAAAACGTTTCCACTCATAAATCTTAGGCATAATATTATGTTTTGTAATGTTAGGGTAGCTTAGGCATTTGAGGTAAAACGTTTATTTTAGCAAAAATTAGATTGATTAAGCCGATGCAATATTCCATTAAAGAGCAAGGCAAGTTTAAATATATCGAGGAAGGAGAAGGTGAACCATTGGTGTTGTTGCATGGATTGTTTGGTGCCCTAAGTAATTTTAAAGATCTCATTGAACATTTCCGATTGCAGTACAAGGTGGTAGTTCCCATGCTGCCTTTGTTTGACCTGGATATTTTGCATACCACTGTAGGTGGCCTGGCCAAGCACGTATATAAGTTCCTGGAAACAAAAGACTATAAGAACGTCAACCTTTTGGGTAATTCTCTTGGCGGCCATGTGGGCCTTGTGCTGGTGTTGAAACATCCCGAAAGGATCAAGTCGCTGATATTGACTGGTAGTTCAGGTTTGTTTGAAAACGGAATGGGGGATACTTATCCCCGCCGTGGAGACTATGAATACATCAGGAAAAAGACAGAGGTAACCTTTTACGATCCAAACATGGCCACCAAGGAACTGGTGGATGAAGTATTTGAGATCACCCGCAACCGTTTAAAGGTCATAAAGATCATAGCCCTGGCCAAAAGCGCCATTAGAAATAACCTGGGAGAAGAACTTAATAATATCAAGCAACCTACGTTACTTGTTTGGGGCAACAACGATACGATCACGCCTCCCTTTGTGGCACGGGAATTTAACAGGTTGATACCAAACAGTGAGCTGCATTTTATTGACCAGTGCGGGCACGCCCCTATGATGGAACAGCCGGCGGAGTTCAATGCTATTTTAGATAAATTTTTGAAAAAGCTCAGCCAGCCTGCAACAGTTGTATAATATGGCTTGTCTTTATTATTGAAACCGTTAGCTATGTTAACCCGCGAACTCATATCGAACTCAATACCATATCTCCATAAAGAAGATAAAGTGCACCATGCGCTTCAGCTAATGAATGATTACCATGTAGCTCATCTTCCCGTGGTGGAAAATGATAGCTACCTGGGTATTATCAGCGAAGAGCAATTGCTGCAAAGTGATGATGATAACACGCTTGATGAATTGTCTATAACTGATGGGACAACATCGGTACAGGCTAATGACCATTTTTTAAAGGCCATTCAAACAGCTGTGGTGAACAAGCTCAGCGTGGTGCCGGTGGTGGAAGAAAAGCATCTGCTTGGCATTGTCACTTATAACGACCTGCTGCGGAATGCTTCGAACTTTATGAGCCTGAATGAACCCGGGGCCCTGATAGTGCTGGAGATGGATAGCAAGAATTACTCTTTTAACGAGATCAACCGTATTGTTGAATCCAATGATGCGCAGATCACGCAATTGAATACTTTCACTGACCCAGAGACAGGCATGAGCCAGATCACGATCCGCGTAAGTAAACTAGAAGTGTCAGATATCATAGGCACCTTTCAGCGTTACGAGTACAATGTAAAATATTATTTCGGTGAGGAGTTGTTTGAGAATGAGTTGAGGACCAACTACGATAATTTGATGAACTATTTGAAAATATAGGAAGATTTATAGTTTATTGTTTATTGTTTCTGGTTCTTAAGATTGAGATGCATTATTATCTCCCGGCCTTCCTTAGTATACAAGATTTACGATTCTCAATTTGATGCTTGTCAGGCAAAGTCATTTAAGGATTCATGTTCTGTTTGCCTGGCTTTTACATTACTTATTTCATGTTATAATATTTTTCTGTTGCGCAATTGGGTTGCATCCATTTTAATTGGTGAATCTGCTACAGTGAAAAGGGAAAATTAAATCCACTAATAACGCCAATAGCCAGATTGCCGCTACGGGTAAAACAATCTATATTTACAGTGACGGCACAGCCCATATTGAATGAATTATAGCTAAAAGGATACGATTTGAAGGTAGCGATATATAGCAGGGTGCTGGATGTTACCCAGCAACAGTACATACAGTTATTTTTTGATGAGCTCCATAAAGAGGGGATAGTGCCTGTTATTTTCCTTCCTTTCCATAACGAGATAAAGGAAAAGTTATCACTTCCGGATACCACGGAAACCTTTTCATCGCATGTGGACCTGAACGACCAGATAGATTTCGTCATCAGCCTGGGAGGAGATGGTACCCTGTTAGATACCGTAACACTGGTGAGGGATAAGAATATCCCGGTAGTGGGTATCAATTTCGGCAGGCTGGGATTCCTGGCCAGCATTGGCCGGGATGAGATGTCGGAAGCGATAAAGGCCCTGGCCCGCAGATCTTATATCATTGACCGCCGGACGCTGATACACCTGGACTCCAACGTGCCTATGTTCAATGATGTACCCTACGCCCTGAATGAATTTGCCATTCATAAAAGGGATACTTCACCTATGGTGAAGATCCATACCTACCTTAATGGTGAACTGTTGAATACTTATTGGGCGGATGGATTGATACTAGCCACGCCTACCGGTTCTACAGGTTATTCATTAAGCTGTGACGGCCCGGTGGTTTTCCCTGACGCCTGCAGCCTGGTATTAACACCCATAGCCCCACACAACCTGAATGTGCGTCCAATTGTGATCCCTGATAATACCATCATATCCTTTGAAGTGGAAAGCCGTGCGGAGGATATCATTTGCGCCCTTGACTCGCGCAGGGAAATAGTGAATAAGAGTGTTTTGCTGGCTGTGCGTAAGGAGAACTTCATGCTGAACCTGGTGCGCCTGAACGAGAACAACTTTTTACAAACATTGCGCAATAAGCTTTCCTGGGGACTGGACAAAAGAAATTGAGGTAGTTGCCGCTTATTTCAAGGGTTTTGGAATAGCTGGGTTCTCAATTTTTTCCCTTTACCAATACCAAACGGCACTAAATTGCGTTAAATCTCGAAGCTAAAATCTTATTTTGCAGATATGAGAAAATTTCTGGCCCTTGTAATGTTCTGCCTGCCACTGGGTGTTTTTGCCCAAAACTCAATTGTGCAGGAAGGGGAGTTTGGTGTGGGTGTTGGAGCTGCCCATTATTTTGGTGATTTGAACACGAAGGCCCGCTTAAATCGCCCTAAGCTGGCGGCCAGCATTTTTTTCAGGAAGAATTTTGGTAACTACATTGCCCTGCGTGTGGAAGGTACATTTGCCCAATTGGGCTATTCTGATGTGTACAACACGCATAATGAATACATGAAAAGGCGTAACCTGAGCTTCAATACTAATATCTGGGAATTGGGACTCCAGGGTGATTTCAACTTCTTCCGCTTTATGCCAGGCGATCCAGATTTTCGATTCACACCCTATATCACGCTGGGTGTCAGTGCTTTTAATTATGATCCGTATGCTTACCTGGAAGGGCAGAAATACAACCTGCGCCAGTTAGGTACAGAAGGGCAGAATGATCCCACTACAACTAATAACAAGCCTTATGGTACCATGGCCTTTGCAGTGCCTTTTGGGGTAGGCGTAAAATATTCCATTAACGACAGGCTGAATATCGGCTTTGAAGTGGTGCACAGGTTTACCAATACAGATTATATAGATGATGTAAGCAAAACTTATGTGGATCCATCCGTATTTCCTCCCAATCCTGATGGAACACCCAACCCTGCTTACCTTTTATCAGACAGGTCATATGAAACAGGGCCAAGGATCGGCGCCAAGGGAAGGCAAAGAGGTAATAGCCAGAATAAGGACCAATTTGCCACTGCTTTACTGTATGTTAGCTTTAACCTCCAGAGCTATAAATGCCCGTCGGCTAATTAGAAATAGAATAATTAACTCACAATTCTTTAATAAAAAGTACGGTTTTACCGTGCTTTCTTATTTTAATAACAGCATGCTCAAGATAGCTGATTATTTTTGTGCTCCTAAACATGCCTGTGAAAGTCAACTCATTTTCCAGGGAACCTTAAGCTGTAACCATGTCTGAGCTCTTAGCACAAATAGATAAAAACCGTTTGCCCAAACACATCGCCATTATTATGGATGGTAATGGCCGCTGGGCCAAAGAACAGGGACAGGACCGTCTTTTTGGTCACTATCATGGTGTGGAAAGTGTAAGGGATATTGTGGAAGGTTGTGCTGAGCTGGGCATTCAATACCTGACCCTATATGCTTTTTCCACAGAGAACTGGGATCGGCCTCAATACGAAGTAATAGGTCTGATGGAACTATTAGTAAGCACCATCAGGAATGAAGTGGAAAGCCTGGATAAGAATAATATACGCTTGCATGTAATAGGTGATATGAATATGCTGCCTGAATATGCCCGTAAGGAACTGAACGAAGCACTGGAGATCACTAAGAAAAATACAGGCCTGAACCTGGTGATGGCTTTAAGCTATAGCGGACGTTGGGAATTGCTGAATGCGGTGAAGAACATAGCCTGGGAAGTGAAGAAGGGCAGGCTCAATATTGAGGAAATAGATCACGAAACCTTGCAGCAATACCTCTGCACCAGTAATTTTCCAGATCCGGAACTCATGATACGCACCAGTGGAGAATACCGGATCAGTAATTTCCTATTATATCAATTAGCCTACGCCGAACTGTATTTTACCAATGTGCGCTGGCCCGATTTCAGGAAGGAAAACCTGTATGAAGCCCTGGTGGACTACCAAAACAGGGAGCGCCGTTTTGGGAAAACCAGTGAACAGATAGAAACAGCCTAGTGTAAGATTCTCAAAGTGATTTTTATAGAAGAACTTGTCTATCGGCCTGCTTAGGTTATTTTGAGTCACTGCCTTAAAACTTTCCCACCAGTAAAAAGCTTATCCCTGCTAACAAACCCGGCTACTAAGTAGTAGAAGAAAATGCCCTTATATAGGGTTCTGTTTTAACAAAACCGATTGAAATTTACCTTTAATTTGCCTGCCAAACTGCGATTTACCTGATTGCATTACCGACTGAACTTATTATATGCGACGATTTTTATCCGGAATTCTTACACTAAGCTTGTGCACGCTCATTGTTTCTACTTCATATGGCCAGGACACTTCCAATGTCACTTCAGTTGATCCTGACCTGTTGGCGCTGCAAAACTCCCGGATACCCAAAGAATATACTATCAATTCAGTAAAGGTTACCGGGTTGACCACACTTGATTCAGCTATTGTACTTTCCATTTCGGGTATACAAAAAGGTGACAAGGTGCTTTTACCTGGCGGAGATATATTCAGTAAGGCAATCAATAATTTATGGCGACAGCGCTTTTTCAGTAATGTAGAAATATTCATTACAGGTGTGCATGAAGACCGTATAGACCTGGAGATCAATGTGCAGGAAAGGCCTAAGCTGGGTAATATCAAATTCACTGGTATCAAAAAATCGGAAGCCGAGGAGATACAGGGTAAGGCAGGCCTGGTACGCCAGACCATTATCACGGAGAATACCCGCCGCAATGCTATTGAGGCCATTAAGAAATTCTATACTGAGAAAGGGTACATGAATGTGCAGGTGGATATTGAAGAAAAGCCTGATCCTGCCTTTGTGAACTCTAATTCACTGACCTTTCATATTAACAAAGGGAACAAAGTAAAGGTGAACGAGATCAACTTCTTTGGGAACGAAACTGTGGGTGACCTTCAATTAAAGAAGCAATTAAAGGGCACAAAGGAAAGAACCAAGTTTACTCTGAATCCTACCAAGACGCCAAGCCCTTTTGGTGAGAACAACAACATGACCTTTGGGGAATATGTTAAGGAATATGGTTTTCTTTCTCTTTCCAAAACAAAGGCCCTGTTAGATCCTTACTTCAGGTTTAAGCTATTCAGCAGTGCCAAGTTTGACCGTAAAAAGTTTGAAGAAGACTTGCAGGGAGTGGTGAACTATTACAATTCCCAGGGATACCGTGATGCGCAGATACTGGATACGGCTTTATATTATAATAAAGATGGTAACCTGCAGGTGGACATCAAAGTGTCTGAGGGTAATAAATATTATTTCGGCAACATTGCCTGGAGAGGTAATACCAAGTATTCAGATTCTTTATTGAATGTGATCCTTGGTATCAATAAGGGTGATGTATATAATGTAGATATATTAAATAAGCGGCTGGGCAAGCAGCTGAGTGCAGAAGGAGGTGATATCGGAAGTTTGTACCAGGATGATGGTTATTTGTTCTTCCGTGCCGATCCTGTTGAGACCTCTGTATATAACGATACTATTGATTACGAGATCAGGATAGTGGAAGGTCCACAAGCCCGCTACAGGAATATCACGATCAGTGGAAATGAAAAGACTAAGGATTATGTGATTCGCCGAGAGTTAAAGACAATGCCCGGTGAATTATTCAGCCGTGCTGACCTGATACGCTCACAAAGAGAGTTGGCCAACCTGCAATATTTCAACCAGGAGAAGATCAATCCTAATGTAGTACCTAACCAGGACGATGGTACGGTGGATATCAACTGGGAACTGGAAGAAAAATCTTCTGACCAATTGGAACTGTCAGCAGGATGGGGTGGAGGTGTAGGCCTTACAGGAACACTTGGAGTTACTTTCAATAACTTCTCTATCAAGAATATCTTCAAAAAAGATTCATGGGATCCATTGCCACAGGGTGATGGCCAGAAGCTAAGCCTTCGCTACCAGTCGAATGGCCGTGCCTATAACTCATACAACTTCTCATTTACCGAACCATGGCTGGGAGGTAAGAAAAGGAATTCATTCACTGTGGCCTTGTACCGCAGTAAGTTTTCCAATGCTTACAACTATAGCACGGGCATGTTCGATAAGGCCAAGTCAGATACCAACTATTTAAAAACCTTTGGTGCTTCGGTTTCCCTGGGTAAAACACTGAAATGGCCTGATGACTTTTTCACGCTTGTCTATTCTTTGAACTATACAAAGTATAGCATGCGCAATTACCCCATCTTCTCAGGGTTTGACAACGGTACTTCCAACAACGTGAGCTTGAAAATAGCGTTGCAGCGTTCCTCAGTATATGATCCTACCTTCCCAAGAAGCGGGTCCAACTTTGTGGCCAGTGTGCAACTGACGCCTCCTTATTCTTTGCTGAACCCTGACCTGGTTACTTCAGGTAATCCCTATAAGAATCCTGAGTACCACAAATGGCGCTTTACTTCCGAGTGGTTTGTGCCTATTGGAAAGCCAACAGGAGCAGATAAGAACAGGCAGTTTGTATTGAAGCTGGCAGCCAAGTTTGGCTTCATGGGCCGCTACAACAGCAAGCTGGAAGTATCACCATTTGAGCGCTTCCAGTTGGGTGGCGATGGACTGACGAACAGTTATGGTTTATTAGGATATGATGTAGTTTCATTAAGAGGATATCCTGTTTTTGAGACATCTGATCCTTCTATCAACAACCCTGACCAGACCAGCACTAATAAGTTCTTTACCATTTTCAATAAATACTCCCTGGAGTTGCGTTATCCATTGGTGACCAATCCCGGAAGTACCATTTATGGACTGACCTTCTTTGATGCAGCCAATGGCTGGTATAATTTCAAAGAGTACAATCCTTTCCGTTTGCGTCGCAGCGTGGGTGTGGGTATGCGTTTCTTCCTGCCCATGTTTGGATTGTTAGGATTTGACTATGGTGTAGGATTGGATCGTTTGCAGCCTGGAGCCAACCGCTTTAAGAATGCAACCCGCTTCACCTTCATGCTTGGCTTTGAGCCGGAATAAAAAGGTGTCAGCATATTTATTAACTTGATTGCATTAAATCAAACTATATGAAAAAGGTATTTTTTCTTGCAGCCTTCAGCTTATGTATTATCGGATTCGCCAACGCTCAGCGTTATGCAGTTATCGATACCAAGTACATTTTGGATAAGATGCCGGAGTATAAACTGGCGCAAAAGAACCTTGACGATGTGGCAGCAGCATGGCAGAAAGAGATAGACGGGCTGCAGCAGGAACTGGACAGGATGTATAAGGATTTTGATGCCGAGCAGGTAATGCTTAGCGATGAATTGAAGAAGAAAAGAGAGGATCAGTTATTTGTAAAAGAGAAGAATTTAAGAGACTTGCAGCGCCAGCGCTTTGGATTTGAAGGCGAGTTATTCAAGAAAAGACAGGAATTGATAAAACCCGTACAGGATAAGGTTTATAATGCTGTGCAAAAATTAGCAGTTGCCCGCGGATATGACTTTATACTGGATAAAAGTGAGGGAATTACGGTTATATTTGCCGACCCTAAACTGGAAAAAAGCGATGATGTGCTGAAAGAGCTGGGAGTGAAATAATAAAAATTTTATAAAAGCAATTAATCAATACAACCATAAACCCCAAAAACGAATCATAAATAAACATCACAAAACAATCTCATGAACAAGATCAAATTATTTTTAGTTGCAGCCATTCTTTTCACTATCGCAGGCAGCGCTGCAGCCCAGAAAACAGGTTACATCAGGGTGGATGATGTAGTAAGATTAATGCCCGAAACTGCCAAGGTGCAAAGCACCCTGGAAAAATACCAGTCAGACTCTTTACAACCAAGGTTCAATTATACATTATCAGAATTTCAGCGTAAGGATAGCATTGTTAACGGTAAGGACTCTTTAAAGACTCCTGCAGCTGCACGTGCTAAAATGCGTGAAGAAATGCAACAGGATATGTACGAATTGCAAAACTGGCAGCAATTGTCACAGCAGATGGTACAGAATAAGCAAGAGCAATTGCTGGAGCCGATCTATGCCAAAGCAATTACTGCTATTCAATCTGTAGCTAAAGAAAGCGGATATGCCTATGTGTATACAAAAGATGCATTACTGGTAGCACCAGAAGCTGACGATCTGTTACCATTGGTAGCTAAAAAATTAAACCTGACCATTCCAGGTGCAAAAGCAGCTGCTAATAAGCCTGCCACACCGCCAGCAGGTAAGAAACAATAATCAAATACTTTTTCATATGGTCATCCCGCTTCCTTCAGAAGCGGGATTTCTTTTTATGAGGAAAAAGAGAAATGAGAAATGAAAAATGTAAAAGGAGTGGCTGGATAAGGAATGATTTTTTCATTTTACATTTCTCATTTTTGGTATGCCCAATCTGCAACCCTTTCACATCCTCCCTATCTTCGTAGCATATATCACATCGCATGGGTCCAATTGGGGTTTTTGATTCAGGTTATGGAGGATTAACTGTATTAAAGGAGTTTGTCAACAAGCTTCCGCAATATGACTATATATACCTGGGTGATAATGCACGTTCGCCGTATGGTACCCGCAGTTTTGATACGGTGTACAGGTACACGCTGCAATGTGTGAAATGGTTATTAGATCAGGGTTGCCCGCTTATAGTACTGGCTTGTAACACTGCATCGGCCAAAGCCCTTCGTACCATTCAGCAGCATGACCTGGAGGGTTTGGATCCTGAAGCAAGAGTACTGGGGGTGATCAGGCCGACCACAGAGGTAATTGGTCAATATAGCCAAACGAACCATATTGGGATTTTAGCTACCCCAGGAACCGTGCAATCACAGTCTTACGTGATAGAGATAGAGAAATTCTTTCCTGATATAACAGTGCAGCAGGAAGCCTGCCCCATGTGGGTGCCCCTGGTAGAAAATAACGAACACCAATCTGAAGGGGCGGATTATTTTATTAAGAAGCATATAGACGATCTTTTAAGTCGTGACGGTAATATTGATGCCATTTTACTTGCCTGTACTCATTATCCATTATTAAAAGATAAGATCCGCCAGTTTCTGCCAGCACATGTCAAGTTGTTATCACAGGGAGAAATAGTAGCCCATAGCCTGGAAGATTATTTAATGCGCCATCCGCTAATGGAAGCACGTCTTTCCCGGCATGGCAAAAGAAGTTTTTACACGACTGACGCCCCTGTAGATTTTGATACTAAGGCTAGCCTGTTCTTTGGTGAGGCAGTCAATTCCAGCCATGCGGATATTAATTAGTTGACATTGGCGCATAACAGTTTCAGGGTAGGTAGAAAGCTGCTATAAGCCTATTTTAACAGCTTCCCATTCAAAATCTTTACAGAACGGGACTCTTTTCTGCCAATTCTCCCCTACCTTTGCCGTCCTTTCACAAAACCAACGGGTGTGGTGACCTGTAGGTAACTGAAACCAGCCTGGCTCTCCACAGGCCATTTAGTAACGTGAAAAAACTGATTAAACAATGAAACGTACATTTCAACCGCATCGCCGCCGCAGGAAAACAGTTCATGGATTCAGAAAGCGCATGCAAACCGCTAATGGCAGGAAAGTGTTGGCTAGCCGTCGTGCTAAAGGACGTCATAAACTGACCATCAGCGACGAGAAGAAATTAAAATAATTGAACGCTGCCTTAGGGTACCGATCGTTTACATCATTAGCCTCTTTATGAGGCTATTTTGTTTTATTTTACAACATGGCCAGGCCCTTTGGACTAGGTAAAAAAGAAAGACTGAAAAGCCGGAAGCAAATAGATACCCTGTTTGCCCAGGGTAAAAGTTTTACTGTATTTCCTATCAGGGTTACCTACCGGTTCATGGCCACGGAAGATGAGCCCCTGGCACAAATAGGGGTGACGGTGAGCAAGCGTTATTTTAAAAAAGCCGTAGATCGCAACAGGGTTAAAAGGTTATTGAGGGAATCTTACCGGCTTCAAAAAACGGACTTGGCCCTCCAGTTGCATCAATCTCACCAGAAAGCTTACCTTTTCTTTATATATACCGATAAGAGCATTGCTTCTTTCGATGTTTTTAAAACTGCCATGTCTGCCTGCCTGAGAAAATTGCAACATAAACTGGATAAGGTTCATGAAGACACTGTTTAAAATATTAGCCCTTCCGTTTATTGGCCTGATCAAAATCTACCAATATGTGATCTCTCCCTGGCTGGGGCCTAAGTGCCGCTTTACACCCACCTGTTCCCATTACGCAGTGGAAGCATTTCAAAAGCATGGCGTATTCAAAGGTCTGTGGCTTACAGTACGCCGCATCAGCCGTTGTCACCCCTGGGGAGGGCATGGTTATGACCCTGTTCCTTAAAGAATATTGATAGCATTGGATATAAAAAAAGAGCCCTAAAGGCTCTTTTATAGATCAAGTATTTTGCTATTTATTTACCGGCATTGTCAAAATGCTGTGCCACTTTGTTCCAATTGATCACATTCCAGATATTGGTAAGATATTCAGGTCTGCGGTTTTGATATTTCAGGTAATAAGCATGTTCCCACACGTCAATGCCAAGTACTGGAGTTCCTTTTACTTCTGCCACATCCATTAATGGATTATCCTGGTTAGGGGTAGAAGTAACTTCCAGTTTGCCATCCTTTACAATCAGCCATGCCCAGCCGCTTCCGAAACGGGTTGCCCCGGCAGCATTTACTTTTTCTTTAAGAGCGTCCAGCGATCCAAAAGTCTGATTGATGGCATCAGCCAGCTTGCCTGAAGGTTGACCGCCGGCATTAGGTCCCAGTATTTCCCAGAAGAAACTATGGTTCCAATGGCCACCGCCATTATTACGTACCGCAGGAGAGATAGTACCCGCATTGCGGATCAGCTCTTCCAGGCTTTTGTTTTCATTGGGGCTGCCTGCAATAGCCTTATTCAGGTTATCTACATATGCCTGGTGGTGTTTATCGTGGTGGATCTGCATGGTTTGAGCGTCAATATGTGGTTCCAGGGCGTCAAACGCATACGGTAAGGGGGGGAGGGTAAAAGCCATAACAATTGATTTTAAATTTTTCTATTAATAAATATTCTTCTTAAGTAAGCAGTCACAAATTTATTAAGGTTATATGGAATGAAGGCCGCAATCATGTATTTCTTTCCTTCTTCAGTCAAGTTGCAGCTTTGTTTGCGTTTTTTGCGGTGTTGTAGAGTAATGCGTATTATAATTATCTTAACAATTCATTTTTTTTGATAACTTCCCCTAGAAATTGACGCTATGCGGAATCTTTGCAGGGTTTTGCAGGATTCTGAATGATCCTTTTATGGATTGAGACCTAATTGCTAAATAAGACCAATAATAATCAACATTCGCTTTTATGAAGAAAACACTGCTATCTGCATGGATATTGCTATTCATATCCATGCCATTTTGGGCGTTGTCCCAATCCCGGCAAATTACAGGTATCGTCAGCGATGAAAAAGGAGTTCCTCTTTCAGGCGCATCTGTGTTGCAAAAAGGGACTACTAATGGAACCAGCACAGATGAAAGAGGAAGTTACACCATTACCGTTACGGGGGTAAGTCCCGTATTGGTATTTTCCTATGCCGGCAGGCAATCACAGGAAATGGCTGTAGGCACAGGAGCTACTTATAATGTAAGCCTGGGCTCTTCCGGTGCCATGTCTGAAGTGATCGTTACCGCTCTTGGTATCAGGAAGGAAAAGCGTTCCTTAGGCTATACGGTTCAAAGTGTAAATGCAGAAGACCTCACTGTCAATCACCAATCCAATGTGGTCAATGCACTGCAGGGTAAGGTGGCCGGTGTCACCATCTCCAGCACAGGAGGTGCGCCAGGACAGGGGGCCAGGATACAAATAAGAGGTATCAACTCACTGGATGCCGGTAGAAACAACCAGCCTATCTTCATTGTAGATGGTGTGGAGGTGGATAACAGCACTTTCGTAACGGGTGGCGGGGATACCAGGGGTATGACCAACAGGGCTGCAGATATCAATCCTGATGATATTGAAAGTATTTCTGTATTAAGAGGTGGTGCTGCCACAGCTTTATATGGCATTCGTGCAGCCAATGGCGCCGTATTGATCACTACCAAATCTGCCCGCGCGGGTAAGATACAGGTGAGCTATACCGGTAGTTATGGTTTTGATAATGTCAATAAAACACCTGATGTTCAAACCAAGTTTTCACAGGGATATTTAGGTGTTTACGACAATACAAGTTTCTGGCCATCATGGGGTCCTACTGTTGAAGCAGCTAAGGCTTTGGATCCAACACATCCTGACCAGATCTTCAATAATTTTAAAAGAGCATACAGGCAAGGCAACCAGACACGCCACAGCATTAACCTGGGTGGCGGATCTGAAATGATGCAGTTGGGTGCTTCTTTCTCTTATTCCAACCAGGAAGGTGTCATTCCTTTCAGTGATTATAAAAGCTATAATGCGAGGGTGAATGGCAACCTGAATGTGAGCAAGAAAATCAAGATCGGCGCTTCCATGAACTTCATTAATTCCGGTGGTTCCCGTGTCAATTCAGACCGATATGGCGAGCAATTGATCTACTGGTCGCCAAGATGGGATGTGATGGATTATATCAAACCAGATGGAACGCAGAAGAATTATGGCGTAGATAATGACAACCCCGTTTATACATTAGCTACCAATCGTTTCTTCGACAATGTGAACAGGATCATAGCCAGCACTAATGTGAACTATGCTCCCACCAGCTGGTTAAACTTTACTTACCGTTTTGGTAATGATTTTTATACTGATGGCAGAACACGCTATGCCCCTGGACCAAAAGGTGTAGTAGGTGAATTAGTGAATTCAGACAATGATATGGGTTTCTACGAGGAGCACACCATCAGGAACCGTATCATCACTTCTACTTTTATTGCCAACCTGAATAAAACCATTGGCAATGACTTCTCAATTGACCTGAAATTAGGTCATGACCTGAAAGATGCCAAGTTGAGAAGAGTGAGCACTGCGGGAGATACCCTTGTAGTTCCCGACCTGTTCCTTTTGCAGAACACGAAAAAGATACTGGCTTCTAACCTGATTGAAGACTACCGCAACTACGGTCTCTTTGGTGACCTGACCTTAGGCTTCAGAAACTACCTGTTCCTGGAAGTAACTGGTCGTAACGACTTCACTTCCACTTTATCAAAAGATACCCGCAGCTATTTCTATCCATCGTATAGCTTGAGTTATGTATTCAGCGATATGCTGCACCTGCCTTCTTTCTGGAGCTATGGAAAATTAAAGGCTTCCTATGCTAAGGTGGGTAAGGATGGTAATCCATACGGAACATCTACGGGATTTGTTGCTGGTACTCCTATTGGTAATGTACTTCCCTGGACCAATGTGGACAGGTTAGGAAATCCACTGCTAAAGCCGGAGTTCACCACCACCGCTGAAGCTGGTTTGGAATTGCGCTTCCTGAACAACCGCTTAGGTTTGGAAGTAACGGGTTATAAAGCCAACAGTAAAGACCTGTTACTGCCTGTGAAGATCTCAAACACTACCGGCTTTGATGAAGCATACATCAATGCAGGTGAGATCAAAAACAAAGGGATAGAGATCAGCCTGAACGCTATGCCGGTAAGGACTAATGATTTCTCCTGGGATTTCACTATCAACTTCTCATCCAATAAGAATGAAGTAGTGAAGCTGAACCAGGGGTTGAATGAGATCCTATTGGAAACTCAGTTTGGTTACCTGTCATCCAATGCCAACATGAAGTTGATCCCGGGGTATGAGTATGGTGCTTTATTTGGCAGAACATATAAGCGTTATTATGGTACTAAGACCGAAGATCCTTTGAGAATAGATGAAAGTGCACCATTACTGATCGGTGCTAATGGATTCCCACAGATAGATACCAAGCAAAAGTATTTGGGTAGCTCTCAACCTGATTATATAGCCAGCACCCTGCAAACTTTCCGTTTTAAGCAATTTGCTATTTCTGCTTTACTTGATACCCGCCAGGGCCAAATGAAGTACAACCAGTTTGCTAATTTCATGGCTGCATTCGGTGTATCTAAAATAACAGAGAACCGCACAGAGACCATAGTTTTCCCAGGTGTATTGGCTGATGGTACGCCTAACACCAAGGCTGTTTATTTAGGTCAGGCTAAAGGTCCTGATGGTGTGGATTATGGTAATGGATACTATAGAAATGTGTATCGCGGTATCACTGAGAACTTCGTGGAAGATGCTTCCTGGATCAGGCTGCGTTCCCTGTCGCTGACCTACAACCTGCCTGGCAGCATATTGAACCGTACCAAAGTGTTAAAAGGAGCGTCCGTTTCCCTTACAGGCAATAATCTCTGGTTGAAAACCGATTATACAGGTTTTGATCCTGAATCAAGTTCATTCAGTTCAGGTGCCAACAGCTCTGAAGGTTTCTCAGGTTTTACTTATCCAGGTGTAAGAACTTTTATGGCATCTGTAAACATTCAATTCTAAAAACACTAGCATGAAAAAAACACTCACCTATATATTGATACTGTCCGCCTTTGCATTGGGCAGTTGTTCAAAAAATTACCTCGATGTGAACGAGGTGAACCCTAACCAGACCCAAAATCCTCCTATCAATGGATTGCTGGCACAGGTAACCTATCAAACTGGCCTGAACTATTTCAGGGCTGCCAACGTCACTGCATATTATACCCAGCAACTGGCATCCCCAAATGCTTCCAGCGGGTCTGATATTTATGATAACGTAGACCGCAGCAGTCTTTGGTACAATATCTATAATACTGTACAAGACGGCAGGATCATGAAAGAAAAAGCTGCAGCATCTAACGGCTATGAACATATGGGTGTGGCCAATGTGTTAGAGGCCATGAATATGAGCCTGCTGATCAGCATCTTCGGTGATGCGCCTTATTCGCAGGCATTCGATCCTAAGAACTTCACCCCGGCTTATGATAAGGAACAGGATATCTTCAATGCCTGTTTGAAACTGTTAGATGATGCCGTTGTAGAATTCAATAAGCCTGACCCCACCATCAAGCTGGATGCAGCCAGTGACCTGATTCACAATGGAAAGGTGGCTAACTGGATCAAGACTGCCTATGCTTTAAAGGCGAGATTATTGAACCGCCTGAGCAAAAAAGCATCTTATAACCCTACGGCTATTTTGGATGCCTTATCAAAAGCATATACCTCCAATGCAGACGATGCGCAGATCACCAAATTCATTGGTGCAAGCCCCTGGAACCAGGCAGCTGTTAACAATAGTAAGTTATTACTGGATGCCTGGATGAGCGAACAGTCAGTAGATGCAATGGATGGAACCACCTTTGGTGTAGTGGACCCCCGTTTGAAATTCATTGCCGATACTACCAAGTTTGGGGACTTCAGGGGTACGCCTAACGGTAAAGGACGTACGGGAACAGGTACCAACCATGAGGAAAGCTACCTGGGTTTGAAAGGATTCTATTCCGGACCAGGTGCTCCATTGTTACTGGTTACCTATGCTGAAATGAAGTTCATTGAAGCTGAAGCCACCTTTAATACAGATAAGGCAAGATCTTACCAGGCATACCTGGATGGTATTGCTGCCAATATGGATAAGCTGGGTGTGCCCGCAGCAGAAAAGAATGCTTATTTATCTAACCCTGCAGTGGCAGTAGGAGTGGCGAACTTTACAAAGGACCTGATTTTTAAAGAAAAGTATATTGCTATGTTTCTGCAACCAGAAGCATGGGTTGATGCCAGGAGATTTGATTACCAGTACAAAGACTTTACCTTGCCGGTTAATTCTTTATTAACCACCTTTATCAGGCGGGCAAATTATCCTTCCACTGAAACAGATCGTAACGCAGCCAATGTGCCGGATGTTACCCTGACAGATAAGCTTTGGTTTGACCAGCCATAATAGTCTCTTTACAATAATAAAAAGAGCTGCCTTCGGGTGGCTCTTTTTTATTGGGATATTTTATATGGTCAATTGTAAATTGAATTGATAAGTGGTTAATGGATCCTGGTTCTGGTACTATAGGTAGATAATACGAATGCTTTCCAACACATATTTTTCTCTGTGCTTCTCTGTGTCTTCAAAACTTTGTGTTTCAATTTATCTTCTCATCCTGAAAAAAGATTTCATCAACTCTCCGCATTCCTCCTTCAACACACCCTTAACCAATTCTGTTTTAGGATGGAATGGAGAAGTACTTCCGGTAATATGCAGGTAACCATTCTTTTCATCCGAAGCACCATACACGATCTTACCGATCTTGCTCCAATAAAGGGCGCCGGCACACATCAGGCAGGGCTCCACGGTGATATATATGGTGGCATCGGGTAAATACTTACTGCCTAGATAATTAAATGCAGAGGTCATAGCTATGATCTCTGCATGGGCTGTAGGGTCATTCAATTTTTCTACCTGGTTATAACCCCTTGCAATGATCTTGTTGTTGATAACGATCACAGCGCCTACAGGCACTTCTTCTTCATCAAACGCTCGTTGTGCCTGCACCAATGCCTGCCGCATGTAGTATTCATCATCCATAGGCCCGAAATTATCCATTTGCCAGGTAGTCATCCCCGGATTTTTTACCAGGCTATTTAATAACACTCCTACGCATAGGAGAAAGGCCTTCTTTTTTCCTTTGTTGTTTCAGCATGGCGGTGCCAAAGGTTAACTTCTTTGCTGTGGGTGAGGTCTCATCCATCACTCTCCAGAATGGGGTGATCTGGTGCAATGGTGTGCCCTCCTGGTAGGCTTCATAAGCTGCTTCTGCGGCAATACGTATAAAGATGCCCGTGGTAAGGGGGCAAGTGATCTCCGCATGGTATTCTGCGGCCAGGTCTTTACGAAGTGTCAGGCTATCCACTTGCTTGCCTTCTGGTATCTGCCTTATATAGGCATCCACCAGCCTGGGCGTAGGTATCAACATAATTTGCCCGGCTTTGACGCCTCCAAAATCTTTCTCTGCTTTTTCTATTTCAGGACTCTTGTCAACATTCAGTTTTTCTGCCCAGCTTTTCCGTTGGTAGGCACACATGGATTTGTTTTTCCTAAAAATAAAAAATGCCGGTATCAAAACCAATAACCAACTTTGTTCAAAGGCTGGCACATCTTTATTATACCTATTGCATGTTCCATCAGAGCATTACACTACCTGATCAACGTAAGCTTGGCTTTGCTTTGTATGGGCCAGCTTCAGGTCGTCCACTCTTTTATTTCCACGGTTCTCCCAGCTCCAGGTTGGAACCGCTATTGCTGAATGAATTCGGTGTTGACCTGGAAGCCTTGTTACAACAATCCAATGTAAGGCTGATAGCTGTGGACAGGCCAGGTATGGGCCTTTCCAGCTTCAATCCACAGGGTTCTTTTCTTTCTTTCGCGGATGATGTGAAAATGCTGGCCCACCAGCTTTTCCTGGGCAGGTGTCCTGTGTTATGCTGGTCAGGCGGCGGCCCCTATGCACTGGCTATAGCACACCGTTGTCCACTTATGATCAACAGGATAGGTATTTTGAGTGGTGTCACCAGGCATTTCGATGCTTCGGTATTCCGGCAGATGGGTACCAACAAATGGTATTTCCGGATGGCCAAATACAGCCCATGGTTATTACAGAAACTAATGAATGTTTTACGTTTCAGGACTTTTCGCAATCCCATTCCCCAACGGTTGACCGGGCTGGCTGATGTAGATTATAAATTAGTTCATGATGCACAACATTTGAATGCACTGGCCAACCTCACCATTAGGGAGGCCTGCAAGCATGGAGCCATGGGTGCCGTACATGAAGCCCGGTTGTATTGCAGGGATTTTGGATTTGCTCTCAACGAGATCCGGCAACCGGTGCACTACTGGTGGGGAGATCTTGACAGCAGTGTATCCGCCATTCATCCGGAAACAGCCGAAAAGAATATACCTTCAGCTACCATGCATTACCGTAAGGGTGAAGGTCATCTCTCTATGTTTCAAAAAGGTTTCCCGGAAGCATTAAAAATCCTATTCAGTCAACAGGAAGTAACTGCAGGGTAGCGAAAATTAATTTGCCAGTAAATTCGCAATATGACGATCTCTGTTCGACAGGCTTCCAAAGAAGATGCGGTTCTTATCGCAGACATCAGCAGGCAAACTTTTTACGACACTTTCGCCGCTGATAACACAGCGGAGGACATGGAACTGTTTCTCTCCAGCCAATTCACAAGAGGAAAGCTCATTATGGAAGTGGGTGCATTGGGCAATATTTTCCTTCTGGCGGAAGAAGAAGGTCGGGTGGCAGGCTATGTAAAGTTGCGCGAGTCGCGTCCACCACGATCTCTTGGAAACAACAAAGCCATTGAGATCGCAAGACTGTATTCTGTAGTTGACAAAATTGGCAAAGGTGTGGGAAAGCTATTGATGCAGGCCTCGCTGGATTGGGCTAAACAAAAAGGGGCAGAAGTAGTGTGGCTGGGAGTATGGGAAAAGAACCAGCGTGCCATTGACTTTTATACAAAGTGGGGTTTTGAAAAGTTTGATGAAACCGACTTTCTGCTTGGTAAAGATGTTCAAAGAGATTGGCTCATGCGCAAATACATTCAATGAATTACGATAAGCCGGGTGGTATGTTTAATAGTTGATAGTCTTAATATTTGTAAGTTCAAACATTTTTCATTTTACATTTTTCATTTTCCATTCCCTCTCTCTTTTCCCTTTTGAATTTTGACTTTTTACTTCTCCCGCATCTTCCATTCATGCAACCCCTCCATGCAAAAGGCCTGTTTTTTGCTTACTGATACTGGTGAAAATTTTATGGAAATACCTCCGCCCGCAACGTTGGCTGATCGTATTGTCACTGGGGCTGGCAGGTATCAGCCAGCTCCTGAGCCTTGTGGACCCTGTTATATTTGGTAAGATCATCGATGAATATGCCACGAACCCTGGCAGTCGTACAGAACATGAACTGGTAAGTGGAATACTTTGGTGGTTGGGTGTGGCCATTGCAGTGGCCCTGGTGGCCAGGATCGCCAAATCTTTCCAGGATTATTTAACACGACTGGCTGTACAGAAGTTCGGCATGCAGATATTCAATGATGGTTTGAAACAAACGCTGCGCCTTTCTTTCCAGGAGTTTGAGGAACAGAGAAGCGGTGAAACACTTTCCGTTTTGCAAAAGGTGCGGACCGACACGCAGCAATTCATTAATTCCTTTATCAATATTATATTTTCTTCGGTGGTGGGTATCGGGTTCCTTATCTGGTACAGCATTACCAAAAACTGGATGTTGATCCCGGTATTTATTATCGGTATCCTGGTATTAGGTTCACTCACCGGATTATTGAGCAAAAAGATCAAGACCACCCAACGATCTATTAACCGCGAGACCAATAAAATGTCTGGCGTTATTACTGAATCATTGCGCAATATAGAACTGGTAAAGAGCCTGGGCCTCACCTTTCCTGAAATTCGAAGGTTGAAAGACCAGACCCTTAAAATATTTGAGCTGGAGATGGTGAAAGTAAAGAAAGTGCGTACACTCACTTTCATGCAGGGAACTACCCTCAGCATACTAAAACAATCCATCCTGTTCATTCTCCTATGGCTCATTTTCCGGAAAGTATTGACCACCGGTGAACTGATAACCATGCAATTCATTTCCACTTCCATTTTTGGTCCTTTGCAAGACCTGGGAAATATCATCTTAAGCTACCGCGAGGTGGAAGCCTCCATTCACAGCTTTGATAACCTGATGCACAAACCCATTGAGCAGCGGCCGGAGAACGCTGTGGAAATTGGTGATTTGACAAGCATCCGTTTTGATGATGTGGTGTTCCGGCATAAAACGGCTGGTCATAATGCCGTAGATGGTATTTCATTTACTGTCAGGATAGGGGAGACCATTGCCTTTGTGGGCCCTTCGGGTTCTGGCAAATCCACTTTGGTTAAACTATTGGTTGGCTTGTATAAGCCTGTGCAAGGTGATATCTATTTCAATGATCATTCATCACAGCAGATCAGGTACAATGAATTGCGCAGGCAGATTGGTTTTGTAACACAGGACACACAATTGTTTGCCGGCACCATCCGCGAGAACCTGTTGTTTGTAAAAGCTGATGCCACGGAGGCTGAGATCAGGGAAGCGCTGCACAAAGCTTCTTGCGAACCGCTGTTAAGAAGATCATCAAAAGGTATCGATACTGTGCTGGGTGAAGGTGGTATGAAGCTATCAGGGGGCGAAAAACAACGCATATCCATAGCACGGGCATTATTGCGTCATCCGCGCCTGCTTATTTTTGACGAAGCCACTTCAGCGCTGGACTCCCTGACGGAAGAAGAGATCACCAATACCATCCGGGATGTATCTAAAAGCCAGGAGCAGATCTCCATACTCATCGCTCACAGGTTGTCCACCATCATGCATGCCGATGTGATCTACGTACTGGAAAAAGGGAAGATCGTGGAGACTGGCAGCCACGACGAATTGTTGTTGCAAAAAGGATTGTACTATGCCATGTGGCGTCAGCAGGTAGGCGAGCGCAGGGAATCGGCAGTGAATGCAGCTACTATTAACGAATGATCTTTTTAAAAAGCTTAAGTTTTCCTTTGAAAGGAGGATACTTGATGCCTGGGTCAAACCAGGTTGGCGTTTTCATAATAGCCTTTTTATGGCTGAATACATCAAATGAAAAGCGCCCATGATATTGACCCATGCCACTGTTGCCCCGCCCGCCAAACGGCAGGTTGAAGTTGGTAAGGTGCCAACTGGCGTTATTGATACAGCCACCTCCAAATGGCACTTCTTCTATCCATCTATTTTCACTTTCCTTATTGCTGGTGAATATGTAGAAGGCTAAAGGATTGGGATTGAGATGAATGATCTCCTTTGCTTCTTCAAAATTTGTATAGGTCAATATAGGAAGTACAGGTCCAAAGATCTCATCACCCATTACTGATGTATGCAAGGGTACATTTTCAATTAATGTGGGTTGCATATACAGCCTGGCTGCATCATGAGCACCGCCATAAATGATGGTGCCCTGCTCCAGGTAGGTCAACAGGCGGTAGTATTGCTTTTCATTGATGATCTTACCATAGTTATAGCTCGATGAGGGATCATCGGTAAAGAACTGCTGAATACAATCCCTCAGTTCCTTAATGAATGCCTCTTTCACCGATGCATGTACCAGCACATAATCCGGCGCCACGCACATTTGCCCGGCATTGGAAAACTTGGTCATGGCTATTCGCCTTGCTGCCACTTTCAGGTTGGCATCTGCTTCTACCACGCAGGGACTTTTGCCTCCCAGTTCCAGGGTTACCGGCACCAGCTTGCTGGCAGCCATCTGGTACACCAGCCTGCCTACCTGTGTGCTGCCTGTATAAAAAACATGGTCAAAACGGAAGGATTCCATCAGTTCAGGTACTATGGTGGCACCATCACCTTCAGCAAACAGGATATAATCGGGAGGAAAGGTTTCCGCAATTAGCTTTTTCATCACCGCGGCAGTGGCAGGGGCAAATTCACTGGGCTTTAAAACTATGCAGTTGCCTGCTGCTATGGCACCGGCCAGGGGTGTAAACAATAATTGCAGGGGATAGTTCCATGGGCCAATGATCAATACTGTACCCAGTGGCTCTTTATACACATAGCTTCGGCTGGGCAGGTTGAGCAGGTTGGTAGGCACCTTCTCTCTTTTCATCCATTGGCGCAGGTGTTTCAAAGTATGATTGATCTCTGCTATTAAAAAACCAATCTCTGTCACCCAGCTTTCTTCAGGGCTCTTTTTCAGGTCTGTGTACAGTGCCTCATACAATTCCTTTTCATATTTCAGCACCGCTGCTTTCAGCTTCAGCAATTGTTCTTTCCGGAAGGCATAAGATCTCGTAATGCCCGTTTTGAAATAGGCGGAGGCTAATTCCGGTTGCACCCTTTGCGAAGATTGGCCGACCATGATTTAAAAGTACAGTATCAGCCGCCAAGATGGAATAGTTTTTACAGGCTATAGCCTGGAGTGCGAAACTTGGCAGGACTCTGTGGCCTAATTCCTAATTTTGCCCCTTCAAACTTATAAATGAAAATACACAAAGAAGGCTTTCAAACTATTGTGATCAGCACGGTTGTAGTGGCAGTAATTGTATTGTTGACCGTGTTGCTGGTCATGCCCCGTTTCCCTATTCTGGGCTGGATCATTGCTGTGGGTATTACAGGACTGTTGATCTTTATACTCTCCTTTTTCCGCATCCCCAACCGGGTGCATACCGAAGGTGAAGATGTGATAGTAGCTCCTTGCGATGGCACCGTGGTGGTGATAGAAGAAGTGCAGCCCGATGAATACTTCAAGGATAAGCGTTTGCAGCTATCCATTTTCATGAGCCCTCTTAATGTGCATGTGAACCGCAACCCGGTGAGCGGCGAGGTGCTGTACAGCCAGTACCATCCCGGCAAATACCTGGTGGCCTGGCATCCCAAATCCTCTACTGATAACGAACGGCATTCTGTGGTGTACAGGCAGGGAAACAAGGAGATGCTGGTAAAGCAGATTGCAGGCGCCCTTGCCAAAAGGATTGTCAACTATTTAAAAGCCGGCGACAAAGTGCAGCAGGGTGCAGAAATGGGCTTTATCAAGTTCGGCTCAAGAGTTGACTTGCTATTACCCCTGGACACTAAGGTTGAGGTTAAGATCAACCAAAAGGTTAAAGGTGGTGTGACGGTATTAGGCAGATGGTAATCTTAATAAATTGTCTTACCTTATGTGGACAATTTCCGGATGGCGCTGTAATTTATCTTGCCATCACTGCTCGGCCAATCATTAAATTGTTTACAGATGAAAAAGAAATTATTAGTGGCAGGTGTAGCATTGCTTACCACTGCAGCGGTTACCGCCACAGTGCTCACCAACAGCCATAGAAAACCAACCAAGGACACAGGCAAATGCACCATGAAGAAGGCGACACACTGCAACAGGGCTTCTAATGTTGCTTGCTATTGAAGAAAAAGTCCCGCAACCGCGGGACTTTTTTTATACTATAAAAGCAGTTCATAAAAAAGGCGCAACACCAGTGTTGCGCCTTTTAGTTCAGTGCATTTTGAACTTATTTTCTTAAGGTCAACTCTTTCACAATATGCGAAGCACCGCCTAGTTTATCTATACACCACAGTACATAGCGTATATCCACACAGATGGTGCGGTTGAGGTCTTTATCAAACGCCATCTTGTGGCTCAGTGCCTCGTAGTTGCCATCAAATGCCAGTCCCAGCAATTCACCATTGCCATTGATAACAGGAGAGCCTGAGTTACCACCTGTAATATCATTGGTTGTGATGAATCCTACCACCAGGTCATTGGTACGTGCATCTTTATATGGGCCAAAATCCTTTGCCTTCAGCAATTCGATCTCTTTAGCCGGAAGGTCAAATTCATAATCGCCCGGAACATATTTTTCGAGAATACCTTTTGACGTGGTCACATAATCATAGTGCACCGCATCTCTTGGATTGTAAGCCGCTACCTTGCCATAAGAGACCCTCATGGTGAAAGTGGCATCGGGATACATGACTTTGTTAGGATTCATTTCCCTTACACCCTTCAGGTACAGGCGGCCCCATTCACTATTACGGGTCACAAATTGCTGGTACAGCGGAAGGTATTTACCCTGCCAGTTGCGCAAAATGGTATTCACCAGGTTATAAGCTATGTCCTGCTGCAGGGTATTGGCATCCGGGCTTTTTACAAAATCATTCCATTTAGCATCGTCAAGGATCATGGTATTCTTAAAGATGGCATCTGCATACTTCTGGTAGGTAGATGCATTATCCAGGTTACCATATTCATTTTTGATGGCAGGGAAAAGCGCCTGTGGCTGCTGGTCCTTTGGAACTTCATTGTAATACATCTGTAAGATGGTGCCTACAATATTCTGATCTGAAGGCTTGTTCTCACTTTCCAGGAAGTTTTTTCTTGATGCATTGGCCGCGTCAACGGCTTTGCGTATGGCCTCGGAAGAGGCACCAGGCCTTACCATGGTATTTTCTACCTGCTGCAGGCTGGCTGCAAAAGCAAGTAATGGAGATCCCAGGATGCCCTCATTGATGAACATGCGGTGGGCAGCATAAGGCCTCCAGGCATTATAGGCGGTCTCCAGGTCCTTAAAGATGTCTTTATATTCCGGCTTGTTGGCAGCCCATTTCAGGAAGGCTTCTTCCTGCTTTTTCTTTTGACCATATACATCATATTTCAGCAGTTGCTTGGTCTCCCCGTCAAAGAACTTCCAGTAATTAGCTATGCCGGCATAATCAGAGGCCAGCTGCAGCTTGATGGCAGGGTCTTTTTTCATCTGCTCAAACATGTACTTCAGGCGCACATCACGCAACTTTACCAGGGTAGGGTTATTGATGTCGGTGGACAATTGCACGCCTAATGAAGATTCATAACGGTTGGTACCACCGGGATAGCCCCAGATCATGGTAAAATCACCTTCCTTTACGCCTTTCATGGAAACAGGCAGGTACCATTTTGGCTTCAGAGGCACATTCGATGTGCTGTAGCTTGCTGGCTTTCCGTCTTTTGTTCCGTACACGCGGAAAATGGAGTAATCGCCTGTATGGCGTGGCCATTCCCAGTTGTCAGTATCACCGCCAAACTTACCTACAGCCTCTGGAGGAGCACCTACCAGGCGCACATCTGTATAACGCTGGTACACAAAAGCCAGGAACTGGTTGCCCTTGAATAATGGACTGATCCTGGTTTCGATATTCTTATCAGCATCAGAGAGTCTTTTATTGATGGAAGACAACACAGATGACTGGCGGGCAGCTCTTTCAGCCCCGGATAGTCCTTTCAGGGAATCTTCCACCTCTTTGGTCACATCATCTATGCGAAGCAGGAACTGTACGGATAAATTACCCCCTGGGATCTCTTCCCCATTGTTTTTGGCGTAAAAGCCATCACGCAGGTAGTTATGTTCTACCGTGCTGGCACCTGCTATCACGTTGTAACCACAGTGGTGGTTGGTAAAGATCAGGCCCTGGGGGCTCACCAGTTCGCCGGTGCAGCCGCCACCAAAAATGACGATGGCATCTTTCAGTGAGGCCTTATTCACGTTATACAATTGATCCTTGGTGAGTTTAAGACCTTTCTTCACCATGTCGTTATACACCTGCTGGCCCAACAAAAGGGGCAGCCACATTCCTTCATCCGCCGCAGCCTTAAAGACCACGGAAATACTAAGGGTTAAGACAATTAAAAGTTTTTTCATCATGTTTGTTTTTTGTGAAACGCCGCAAGCTGGCGGATGGCAAACCTACTTAAAAATGCCATGTGCCACCCCGTTTGGCCTGCTGAACTATTTATGATTTTGCGCAACTTCCGGTCGTAAACTGACTTCCTCCCGGGTTCCGGTATAGCTGCTTCCTATCTTCTCCCTATTTCCGCTATAGATACTGCGTGATCATCACGCAGTATCTATAGCGTACATAGGAAGGAGAGTGGGCGTTGCTATAAAGGAGCCCGGGCGAAAACCCGTTTTCTTTTTTGGCCAGAACTGTCCTAAAAGGATGACAGCGCCTTATGGCCTGTGGTTGTGCTGATGGTGTTAATTGAATTAAAAAATACATGTATAAGCTCCTTTTTCCAGGATGATGCTGCTGATTGCCAGGGGTAGGTTGAAATGTAAAGGCAGCACTTGTTCCATGCTGCCTTTACTGATCTATGATAAATTTTATTAAGAAGTGGGTGAATTCAGGACCTTCCACAGCAGGTCCTTCATTTCCTGTATATGGTAGTTAGTGACGGAGGAAATGAAAATATGTGGAATGTCGGCAGGTAGTTCCTTTTCTATTTCTTTTTTCAGTTCATCATCCAGCATGTCGCTTTTACTGATGGCGATGATGAATTGCTTATGCAATAGTTCGGGATTGTATTCTTCCAGCTCATTTACCAGGATCTCAAATTCCTCTTTATGGTTCTTACTATCTGCGGGGATCAGGAACAGGAGCACGGAGTTGCGCTCGATATGGCGCAGGAAACGATGGCCCAGCCCTTTTCCTTCAGCAGCGCCCTCAATGATTCCCGGAAGGTCGGCTATGCAAAAGCTTTTGCCATCGCGGTATTCCACCATGCCCAATTGAGGAACTATAGTGGTAAAGGCATAATCCGCTATTTTAGGTTTGGCGGCAGTCATTACAGAAAGAAGGGTAGACTTCCCAGCATTGGGAAAACCGACAAGGCCTACATCAGCCAACACCTTCAGTTCCAGCACCTTCCAGCCTTCCACCCCGGGTAATCCGGGTTGGGCATGCTCGGGGGCCTGGTTGGTGGGGGTTTTAAAGTTGGTATTGCCCAGGCCACCCTTACCACCGGGCAGCCATACCTGCTCTTCCCCATCTGCCAGTATCTCTACTTCCTTTTCGCCTGTTTCTTCATCACGGGCAATGGTGCCCAGGGGTACTTCCAGGATAATGTCCTTGCCATTGCGACCGGTCCTGTTGTTGTCACTTCCTCTTTCGCCATCTTCGGCCAGCACGTTTTTATAATACCGAAGGTGCAATAATGTCCATAGGTTGCTGTTACCTCTCAGGATGATATGGCCACCACGGCCGCCATCGCCACCATCGGGACCACCCATGGCGGTTAATTTATCGCGCCTGAAATGTTTGATGCCCGCACCACCATGCCCGCTTCTACAAAAGACCCTGATCTGGTCAACGAAATTGCTTTTCTCCAAGAGGTATCTATTTTTGCTTGGTTGCAAAGATACCTTTCCAACAACCAAAGCCATATGAAATCGATTTTATTAACTTCTTTCATTGTACTGGCCACCGCCGGTAAGAACTGCAGCAAGAATAAAACAGCGGCCTTGCCGTCCTGTATTCAACAAAGGATTGAAGCAATAAAGAAGGAACCTAAATGGAACCCGCCTGCCGAAGTATATGAATACAATTATAAGGGCAAAACAGTCTATTACTTTTCCAGCAATTGTTGCGATCAATACAATATGGTGTACGATGATCAGTGCAATTATGTTTGTGCACCCAGTGGCGGCTTTACAGGAAAAGGGGATATGAAATGCCAGGATTTCAAGGACAGCGCACAGTTAGTGAAGCTAGTTTGGAAGGACGAAAGGTAGAAGCTCTAAAACTTGCCTATTAAATTTTTAACATCACGGAACTTGTCTGAGTTTTCAAGCTCTTTCCAGAATATTTTTTTATAGTCGGTTCTTTCAAAAATCTCTTGTTTTTTAACATAGATCCAAATTGCATTTTTATCTGCAATCATAAGTTTTTCAGCTCCTAATCGTTGCCCATAGGACCAAACTTGTTTAAAGGTATCCTCTAACTCTCTATTGCTTTTAATGTAATACTTGCTTTCTATTAAAAAGTATGCCCTTTCAAATCCAGTTGTGCTATCAAGAAGGAATGCATAGTCTGGGAAATTCCTTTCCCCTCTACCCATTCGAACAACTAGTTGTCTAATCCAATCTTTGTTTGTATATCCTAGTTTTTCAAGTAAAGGTTCAATTAATTGTAGTTCAACTTCTCTTTCATTCTTTAATTCTGTATTGGATTCAAAAGTTGGACTATACAATTGGGGTATGTTTTTTATTTCACCTCCCTTTTCTTTTATTAAGGCTTGGAGCCTTGAATAATCCATCAAATAAAGAGGGTACCCATTTATCCCTTGTAAATTTTTTCTCACTAACGGATTCTTGCTAAAGTGTGGATCATCTTTCAGCTCTTGTATAGTAATAGGAGGTACTTTTTGTGGATGTCCAATATAAATACTACTATAATAGTGGAAAAATGGATCAGCTATTCCATCGGATATTGCTCTCCATATTGAATGAATGAAACTTCGAGGGGATAAACAGTACATTACTAGAATGTCCCCTTTTTTAGTGTCTTCATTACCTTGCCAAAAACTGATAGATTCCGATGTTGCATTGTCTAAAAAATGAAAATCTTTTCCGGATTTATCTCCACCAATCCACCATGCTTGAGTTGCCTCAGGAAGAGTTGAGTTGTCACTTTCTAATTGAGAAACATATTTTGGAGCAAAATCATAAAGGAACGCACAGAATTCGGCATCGGTCAGTTCGTTGTTAGTTTGAAACTTTTGAAATGCTTTACATAATTCAACATAATATAGAAACCTTTCTTCTTTGTTCTTTTTAAGGGGAACTTTGGGTAGTTCTAAATTGAATGAATCTGATATTTTAGTTAGTAGCCTAAACTTATGTATAAAAAAGTAAGGCTTGAATATAAAAGGATAATTATAATAAAGCCATAAAGAAAGTATAGGAAGTAACTGAATGAAATCAATTGATTTTTGATCAAAAGATTTAGACTCACTGTTAGGATAAGTAATAGTAAATCCATTTTTATACAAATTTCTCCAGAATTCAATTTCATTATCTAATTCTTCTGGCAAGATAGGGTATGAACAATACAACAATAATTCATCAATAATATCTGAAGTTATTTCTAAATCAAAAGGGAGGTTAGAGGAATAATTGGTCAAAATATCTCGAGTAGTACCTTCTTCAAAAATTTTAATGCTTCTTTGCCCCTCATTGGTTTGTTTATAATTGTTCCAAATAAATTTATTCAGCATCATATTATTTCATTGAAGTGGGTAATTAATAATTATTCAATTTAAGTAAACTCTAAATGAATATGATTAATAAAAGCCAAGACATAAAAGAGTGTCGGCCTACGGGCGTTTCGTCAAAGGGTTCAGGTTTTACTGAACCAACACTTTTTGTGTAAACACAATTGATTTTTTATTTATCGAATATTTTCTCCAATTAAATGCCTCTTGCATGTCTCCTGATGATGCCCGTGGATTTTTATGGTTTCATAAATAAATTTTTGTTGTTACTTAACTTATCGTAATATTGCGATTGAATGTATGGGAGCTACTAAATCATATGAGTTTGGCGTAAAGGAAAACAGGCTGGCCCGGTACGGTAAGGCATTGGCCCACCCGGCAAGGATAGCCATTTTAAAATTTTTGGCTAATAAGGCTTCCTGCCAGTGTGGAGATATTGTAGATGAGCTGCCTTTGTCACAGAGTACGGTGTCGCAGCATTTAAAGGAATTAAAAGAGGCGGGGCTCATAAAAGGGGAAATAGAAGGGGCTAAGGTTTGCTATTGCATAGATGAAAAAGAATGGAAAGCTGCCCAGACCTGGATCAACCAATTATTTGACGGTTATAAATTGGGCAGCAATTGTTGCTGACTTTTTTTTAATCAACATCATCGTGATATTGCGATCATTTAAAAACAAAATATATGAAATCACAAGAACCATTAAAAGAGCTGGTAAGACAGAAATACTCAGAGATTGCTTTGCAAGATAAAGAAACAAATCAAAGTTCGTGTTGTGGGTCGGGATGCTGTTCTACGGAAGTATATAACATAATGGCAGATGACTATACGCAATTGGAAGGATATAATCCTGAAGCTGACCTGGGGCTAGGTTGTGGATTGCCTACTCAATATGCTCAAATTAAAAAAGGGGATGTTGTCATTGACCTTGGCAGTGGAGCAGGTAATGATGCCTTCATAGCCCGCCACGAAGTTGGTGAAACCGGGAAAGTAATTGGAATCGATTTCACTCCGGCTATGATTGAAAAAGCAAGGCACAATGCCGAAGTAAGAGGTCTTAACAATGTGGAGTTCAGGCAAGGTGATATTGAAAAGATGCCGGTAACAGCAAATGTGGCTGATGTGGTGGTAAGTAATTGTGTATTGAACCTGGTTCCTAATAAGGATGGTGTATTTAAAGAAATCTACCGGGTATTGAAGCCAGGGGGACATTTTTCAATCTCTGATATTGTGCTGGAAGGAGCTTTACCCCAGGAGATCAGGGAAGCTGCAGAAATGTATGCTGGTTGCGTGGCCGGGGCCATACAAAAAAACGCTTATTTGGAATTAATCGAGGCCAATGGCTTTCACAACATCAATGTTCAAAAGGATAAGGTCATTACCATTCCTGAGGATATTTTAAGCCAGTATTTGTCAAAGGATCAAATCGAAAGCTTCCACAAGTCAGGGACAGGGATCAAAAGTGTAACTGTGTATGCAGAGAAACCGGTAGAAGCAAAGGCCTGCTGCGGAACAGATTGTTGCAATTGATCATGGCATGCCGGCCTATAAGTATTCATAACATTTAGACCTTTAGGTTCATGAAAAAAGTATTAATTCTTTGTACAGGTAATAGTTGCAGGAGCCAGATAGCTGAAGGTTATATCAGGCATTTTGCAAATAATAGGGCTGAGGTGTATAGTGCCGGCATAGAAACCCATGGGGTGAATCCTAAGGCCATTGAAGTAATGAAAGAAGATGGGATTGATATCTCTCAACATACCTCCAATAATATCAATGAATACAGGGACATTGACTTTGATTTTGTGATTACCGTTTGTGACAATGCCAAAGAAAATTGTCCCGTATTCCCTTCCCATGCCAGGATGTTCCATCACAACTTTCCTGATCCCGCCAAAGCAATAGGAACGAAGGAAGAAGTAATGCAGCAATTCCGGATGGTAAGGGATATGATCAGGGATTACAGCCGGGATTTTGTGAGAGAAAATATTTAAACATTTGGTACCAGACTAGATAAAGTAAACAATTCCTTATTTGAATTTTAATGAAAGCGCCCTTAGCGTTTTCCAGGAGTTGATACAAATAGATTGTTTAATGGCAAATTAACTCCTATCAATCCAAAGGTTCATGGAGATGGAATGTGATAATTATAATTTTTAAGGCTAGTAGTAGGTTGTATTACATAGAGGATAGAAATAAGAATTACATTGATTCACTACATTTAAATTAGTGGATACTATATGTAAAAGGCTATTACCAATCTCCAGAGGCGCCCCCGCCAGAAAAGCCTCCTCCACCATCTCCACCAAAGCCACCAAATCCGGATGAGCCACTGCTGCCACTATCAAAATAATCTGGGTGATTGGAAGCGAAATAGGTACTTCCAATACCTATATACACACCATTTACAGTATTCTGTTTAATATATCTTTTTTTATACCTCCATGACCAAATGCTAAAGCCCAATAATCCTAAAATAATTCCACCGATTGCATAGTTGCCGAGACGATCGTATTTTGCTTTTCTTGTTTCAAATTCCATTCTTTCCTGTGCCTCAGGGGAAGGTGGATCATTGTTTACATCTTCAAACGGGATATAGGGTGTTGTTTCATAAGAATGATTTGTGGAATCTTTTTGAACAAATGCCCTGGCACCTAATTCTGCTGCAAGATTGGAAATCAATAATTCCAGTGCATTATAATATTCTTTCTGTGCCAGGTAAGGTCTCAGGCTTTCTATAATAGTAAAGGCTTTAATGTCGGGGATCTCTCCTTCAAGGTTTCGCGCAACCTCCAACCTATGCTTTCTTTCGTTTAGTACGGCCACATAGACCAGGCCATTATAATTATTTCCCACCTTCCAGGTATTCCCAACCGTGCGTGCAAAATCCTCTAAACTCATATCAGCTGGCAAATCATTAATCAAGAGAACAGCTACCTGCACCGTTGTTTGTTCTTCGAGATGTAAGATCTGTTCATTCAGTTTTTGGATCTCTGAAGGCTGTAAGCTGTTGGTGTAGTCATTAACATAGGTACCAGGCTTGGGATCAGGAATTTGGCCAAAACAAAAAATAGGGCAGAGTGCAATAAGTAGAATTAATCTAAGCATTAGTTTCCAGGGTTACCTATCAGGATCATATTGAAAAATAGCATATCGAAGGTTTATCTCCAAACTTGGTTCATAAAGATTCATAACGAATAGCTTTCAGTGAAATCATGTATATACTAGTTTATTGTTTAGTAATAATATGTAAAATGAATGTTGCGTGCATCTGGATTAAAAATCCCATTATGTTTAAAGCATGTTTGTTATTAGTTTGCCTGTTAACAGGTTTCTTTGGCCAGTCGCAATCAAAAAATTTTATTGACCAGCTGTATCTGGAAGTGAGTGGCAGTGTTGATACCCTTATAGAACCAGATGAGATCTACATTCATATTACAATTTCTGAAAAGGATAACCATGATAAAATCCCGGTAGAAGAACAGGAAGCAAGGATGTTAGCAGCTTTCAAGGAAATGGGAATAGATATAGAAAAGAACCTGAGTGTAAACTTCATGGGAAGTGTTTTCAAGTTTTACATTTTAAAAGGAAAGGAGATCATCAAGACAAGGAAATATGTTTTAAAGGTGAGTGATGCATCAACAGCTGCCCAGGTGTTCTTGCGTTTGGAGCAATTGGATATTTCAAATTCTTCCATACAACGAGTGAGCTATTCTGCTATAGATGCACTTAAAAATTTGTTGAGAAGCAAGGCTGTGGCAAATGCCAGGGAAAGAGCCATTGCTTTAGCCTCCCCATTGCAGCAACATGTTGGAAACGCAATTCATTTGGTTGATATGGAAAATAACAATATGAACAGTCAAATTTACGGGAGCCGATTACAAGATGTTGTAGTCACTGGTTATTCAGTAAAAGTCAAAGGAGTGGCTCAGGAAACAGATCCTGGTTTGGAATTCGAAAAAATTAAGGTGTCGGCAGTGGTGGGAGCTAAGTTTCTATTGAAGTAATGAACTTTTAAACATAAAAAAACGCCGGCTTACGGGCCAGCGTTTCGTCAGAGGGTTCAGGTTTTACTGAACCAACACTTTTTGTGTAAACACAGATAATTTTTCTTTATCGAACACCTTCACCAGGTAGGTACCTCTTGCATGGCTACGGCTGATGCCCATTGATTCCACCTGGTCTTCCTGGTTCACCGTAACTTTTCTTTGCACCACGCTGCGGCCCAGTACATCCGTCAATTCGATGGTGTATTCTCCATCAGGCACCTTGTTGAATTGAATGGTCACATTATCATTGATCACCGGGTTGGGATATACCGCGATCAGCTTGGCAAATTTGTCTGTAGGAACAAATCTTGTCAATTGCACATTAGTCAATTCGGGTCTTACAGGCTTATTGCTTCTGAGGTAATTACTGTTGGCCAGATCGGAGCTCTTGTACACACTGTTAGTGCCTTTGTAAGCCAGGGCGGTCCAGTTCTTTGGATTGATCACATACCAGGCACTGGCATCCACCGCACTGCTCACCAGGAGCGCACCATCTGGGTCCACCACGGCACCGTTCACGGTAAATGTAGGTGGCAGGTTTTTAATATTACCCAGGTAGGAGGCTACCTTTGTTTCTGTATTAACCTTGAACACCGAGTTGCGGGCAGAAAGGATGTACAGGTTGCCATTGTCATCTGCTATCATATCGCCGCCATAGGAAGAGCAGCTGTTGTGTATGGACACATTGTTATTATTGGCATCATCTACCAGGGAGCCCAATTGCTCAATGAAAGGTTTTTTACCCGTGGTAAAACGAATAAAGGTATTGCCATCATTGCTGATCGCATATCCATTGCCGTCAGGAGCTATTACCATACGGGTAATGACCTTGGCCTGGTCGTTGTGCATATCGCCGCTGTTGCTGAATGGCTGCCCGGTGATGTAGTACACCTTCATGGTCTTCAGATCTATATAGCGAAGCTGGTCAACGAACATAGGAGTGAAGTACAAGCGGTTGTGCTTACGGTCGAATGCGGCAGCAGCCACGCCGGTACCAAACGGTGTTTCCAGCAGGGTGCCATAGCGTGCATCTGGTTGTTGCTTCAATTCCTGTTGTGTGATGGCATCGTACACGCTCACACGGTTGTCAACACCATTTAAAATGACATTGCTGTATTCACCGGTTTGCAGGTCCAGCTTACGCAAGGCATTCCAGCCAACACCTTCCCTGGTAAGGTCAGTGATAGCATAGGCAAAGCGGTCGCGTTGGGCATTTATTTCAGTGGCGGAAAGTATCAGGCTAGCAGCGATGAGAGAGGGTATAATTCTTCTCATGATCTTTTTGGTTTAGCGGTTAATTAGAGCATTAAATTACAAAATATTATTACAGGATAATCCTTTTTGTTGGCAACCGGTATCAGCTTTTTTTAAATGGTTTATAGTCAATGGGTGAGATAAATTGCTGAGGTACTTCTTCGGTATATGGTTCACAGGTTTTTAGGGTTTCCCTGCATTGTCCGGGTAGTTGCTGGTAAAGGGATGTGCCTTCTGATTTCCAGGTCATCATTTCATCACTTACCTGCTTGATGATGCGTGAAGGATTGCCGGCCACCAGCGACCGGCCGGGGATTTTTTCTCCCTGTTTGATAAAGCTGAGAGCACCTACTATGCATTCATCGCCCAGCTCCACTTCATCCATGATCACGGCATTCATCCCCACCAGGCAATTGCGACCTATGGTGGCGCCATGAATGATGGCACCGTGACCTATATGCGCATTTTCCATTAACAGTACCGTCACGCCGGGGAACATATGAACAGTACAATTTTCCTGCACATTACAGCCGTCAGCTATGATGATCTTGCCCCAATCGCCCCGGAGGGCACATCCCGGACCGATATACACATCTTTACCAATCACCACATGACCGGTGACGGCTGCCTGGGGGTGCACAAAAGCTGAAGCGTGTACCACAGGTTTAATGTTATTGAATTCATAAAAAGCCATAGGCAAACCTATGAAAACCTGTTTATGAATAAAACCCTTTGAGGGTTGGCTCTTATCCAGGTATATAATTACCCCGTAAACCTACCTATACAGCATTAAAATGCTTTATTAGTTTTTACATCTTCTGACCAACCCAACTGGTTGAGTAAAAAAGCATATTTCATGGCTGTGAGCTTTTGCCGCTCAAAGCGACCGGATTCACCACCATGACCTGCACCCATGTTCACTTTGAATAGAACAGGATTGTTACCCAGGTTATTTTCTCTCACCTTTGCTACCCATTTGGCAGGTGAAAAGTAGGGTACCTGAGTATCATTCAGTCCCCCAGTGGCAAAGATGGCGGGATATTTGGCAGGCCTTACATTATCCAGCGGCGACCAGCTAAGCATGTAATCATAATACTCTTTTTTATTTGGGTCACCCCATTGGTCATACTCCAGGGTGGTAAGCGGAAGGTCTGTATTGAACATGTCAGTGATCACATCCATCCAGGGCACTTCGGCTATCACTCCTTTGAAAAGATCTGGCCGCATATTGGTAACAGCACCCATCAGCATACCACCTGCGCTTCCACCATTGGCAAACAGCTTGTCGGGCGAAGTGTACTTCTCATTCACAAGGAATTGAGCGGCATCTATAAAATCAATGAAAGTATTTTTCTTATGAAGGATGCGACCCTGTTCAAACCAGTCACGACCCATTTCCTGCCCGCCCCGGATATGAGCGATGGCAAAAGAAATGCCCCTGTCCAGCAAGCTGATTACAGGCCCATTGAAATAAGGATCGGAATTGGCGCCATAGGAGCCATAAGCATACAGTAATAGTGGTTGAGTGCCATCTTTTTTAAACTTATCCTTACGGTACACAAAGGATATGGGCACTTTGGTCCCATCTGTAGAAGTGGACCAAATGCGTTTGGTTTCGTATAGAGAGGCATTGAAGCCTCCACCTACTTTTTGTTGCTTTAATAGCTTCTTCTGACCTGTCTTGAGGTTGTATAAATATTCTGTTCCCGGTGTGGAAAGGGAAGTGAAATAATACCGGATGCTGTCAGATCCATAATCATCAGTAGCCAGGTACATATTGGCTACGTAATCTTCCTGACCGAAGTTGACCTTGTTCCATTTTTTGGTATTACGGTCAAAAAACCTGATCTGGGTAAGGCCATTTTCTTTTGTCTGTGTAATGTAGTAGTTCTTTAAAACCTCGGCACCTTCCAGGTAAGCCTTATCATTTCCTGGTATCACATCTTTCCAGTTGGCTACAGAGGGATCAGAAATGGGAGCAGTAACAAACTTGAAGTTCTTTGCATCTTTATTGGTATAGATGTGAAACACAGATCCTTCAAAATAGTCTACTGAGTATTCCAGTCCCGGTGTACGTGCCTGTATTACTATTGGCGTGGCGTTAGGATCATTTGCATCCACATACCTTGATTCGTTGGTATTGGTACTATTGGAGTTGATAAAAATATAACGCCCGTTCTTTGGCTTCGTAATCCACACACTGTAGGTGCTGTCTTTTTCTGTATAGATCTCCTTATCGCCGGCAGGATCGGTGCCCACCACATGGCGCATCACTTTATAGGATCTTACCGTGTGGTCATTCAACACATAATAAAATGTCTTATTGTCATTAAACCAGGCATAGCTGCCCGAAGTGTTGGAAATGGTCTCGTTTGATAATGTACCGTTTGAAAGGTTTTTGATATATAGAATGGAGCGTCTGTCTCCAGCCGTATCTATGCCATAGGCGAAATGCTGGTTGTCATTTGCCATGGCACTTCCACGGACAAGGTAGATCTTATATTTCTCTGCCAGCTTTGGCACATCCAGCACTATTTCCTCCGGTGCTGAAAGGGATTGTTTTTTTCTTACTATATAAGGATATTGTTTCCCTTCTTCAAATCTGTTGTAATACCAATAGCCATTTCGTTTGGTTGGTAAAGACTGGTCTTTCTGAGGAATACGGGCTACCAATTCATCATATAATTTTTTCTGTAACCCTTCGGTGCTTTTTAAATAAGCTTCCACATATGCGTTCTCGGCTTTCAAATGGTTAATGACATTCGTATCAGTAGGATCACTAAGCCAGAAGTAATTATCCACCCGCTCTCCACCATGTTCTTTAAAGATCTTTGGTTCTTTATTTATGGAAGGGGGTGAAGGCTGTGCCGTTACATAATTGATAGAAGCAGTGCATAGCAATGCTATCAGGAAATGTTTTGGTTGCATAGAGGAAATTTTTTTAGACGTATAGGGAAGTTACAAATAGATTATTTTTTTATAAAGCTTTTTTTTAATGCCAGGAAGACCAGTGCTACTGCAGCTAGTACCAGTATTAATTTCCCCTGCCACCCAAATTGGGTAACCTCGTAAACTGAATAGGCTTCTATGAGCAAGGCGGGTAGTTTGCCCAGCGAACTGGCCAGGAGGAAGACAAATGCAGAGACCTTGCCGATGGATGCTGCAAAGGTGACAAGCCCTGATGGTACAAAGGGTAGTAAGCGTAATGAAAGGATCAATAAAAATGCCTGCCTGTTCTCAGCTTCTATGAGCCGCTGGGCCTTTGGAAACTTTTCCAATTGTTGATGTATTCGCTGTTTAAATCCTTTACGGTATAATAAAAAGGCTATGATAGCGCCAAGAGATTCGCCGAGGAATGAGATAAACGTACCCTGCCAGAATCCAAAGAATAAAATATTGGCAGCAGTAATAAAGACACTGGGAATAATACCCAATATTGCCACAATAATACTGACCAGGATGCTGATCAGCATTGCCGATTGAGGAAATTGTTGAAAGAGGTTTACAATAGTTTCTTTCATTTCAGAACACTGGTTTCCCTGTTCTGAAACAGGTTCCTTTAAAAAGTCCCACTTGAATATTATTCTGATTGTGTAAAGTAACCAGGTAAACACCGGTGCTTTTACCATTGTGTAATTCTTTGGCTTCCGCAACCAGTTCATCGCCTGGCAATAAAGTCTTTGTAAAATTTATGCTGGTATCTAATGCAAGCGATAGATTATTACGGTTGTTGCAGGCAAAAGCAAAGGCACTGTCTGCCAAAGAAAAAGCAATACCTCCATGCACCACACCGAGCCCATTGATCATCTCTTCTCTCAATTTCATCTTTGCCATGCAATATCCTTCGCTGACCTTCATGATCTCAATGCCGAGCCACTGGCTGAACTGATCAAGGCCTAGCATGTGGTGGGTGATAGAACTAGGATTCATAGGTTTTAATTTAATTATTGAGAAGTCTTAAATCCTGGTAAACCATAAATCTTAGTGCTGTTATTGACCTATAAATCTTGGTTTTCTCTTCTCCAAAAACGCCTGAACACCTTCTTTAAAATCTGCTGTAGCAGCAGCTCTTTGCTGGAGTACTTCCTCGGCGTGGAGCTGTTCTTCAAAGCTGCTGATAAAACTCTGGTTGAGGGCCTTCTTGGTAAAGGCCAAAGCTTTTGTAGGTAGTTGGGCTAAAGTGGTGGCAATTGACAAGGCTTCCTGTTCAAAGGATTCGTCAGGGAGTACCTTGTAGATCATTCCCATTTTCTCGGCTTCATCGGCCGACAGCTTATCGCTTAACATGGTGAGGGCAAATGCCTTTTGAAGTCCTACCAGGCGTGGTAGAAAGAAGGTGCCTCCTGTATCAGGTATCAATCCAATTTTGGAGAATGCCTGTACAAAGCTTGCAGAACTTTTAGCTACTACTATGTCGCATCCGATGGCCAGGTTAGCGCCGGCTCCGGCAGCTACCCCATTTACGGCAGCCATTACCGGCTTCTCCAGGTAGCGGATCTTACTGATAATGGGGTTGTAATGATCAGACACAATGTTTACCACTTTCGGCCCCTCGGGATCTACCACTTCGGCAAGGTCCTGCCCGGAACAAAAAGCCTTGCCCTCTCCCGTTATATACACGCAGCGAATGTTGGGATCCTTGCATTCCTCCAGCTTTTCCTGAAGCAATAGCGCCATTTCGCGATTGAAGGCATTGTATTTATCCGGACGGTTCAACCTGATAAAGGCTATGGAATCTTTTACTTCGAATAAGATCGATGACATGGTAATAGGGTTTCAATGATCAAAACTAAATGAATTATGTGGGGCGGTCAGTGGCACTTGAAATAATCGAAGGCTTCCTTACAATCCAGGCAGCGATACATGGCTTTGCAGGCAGTGGATCCAAACTGGCTGATCAGCTCAGTATGGTAAGAGTTACACCTGGGACAGGCCACTGCCTCCTGGCGGAACATTTCGGTTGTGCAAAACTGTTGCTTAGGGTTGGGTGGCGCTATGCCGAATGCTTTGAGCTTTTGTTTGCCTTCTTCACTCATCCAGTCAGTGGTCCAGGCAGGTGATATCTGCTGGCGGACAGTGATATCACGGTATCCTTTTTCTATCAGCTTTAACCTGATGTCCATGGAAATGACATCCATGGCAGGGCATCCAGAATAGGTGGGGGTGATCACCACATCTATATGGTTGCCTGTTATACTAACCCCCCGGATGATGCCAAGGTCTGTCACTGAAAGCACAGGCACTTCAGGGTCTTTTACTTCAGATAATAATTGCCATATTTCCTGTTCTGTAGGCATTACCAGGTTGCATTAGGATAAGTTCTCTGCAGCTGCTGCATTTCAGCCAGCAGGTAGCCCATATGTTCGGTATGTCTGCCTTCTTTTCCTCCCTGCTGCATCCAGGAAACAGCGGGCACTTCCAACATGGCCTCCTGGAACACGGCCTGTATCTTCTTCATCCAGGCTTCCCTGGTATATTCCATGCCGGTAATTAGTCCATGCTGTATCAATGGCTGCTCATAAGGTGCAGGAGTAAACAGTTCACCAGTGAACATCCAGGTATCGGCAAGGGCATTGTTTATCCGGTTATTGCTTTCTTCTGTGCCATCTCCTAAGCGGACCACCCATTCACTGCTCCAGCGTAAATGATAGGAAACTTCTTTGATGGATTTATCAGCTATAGCCGCCAGTTGTTCATCGCCCGACCCTTGAAGCTGCTGGCATAAGTACAACTGGTAAGCGCTGAAGAAAAATTCTTTTAGTATACTAAATGCCCAATCGCCACGGGGTAGTTCGGCAAGAAGCACATTCAGGAACTGGTGTTCTTCCCGTAAAAAAGCCAGGTCATCTTCCTGCAGTTCGCGATGAAAGGATTTCCAAAGCCTTGGTATATAGGGATCCATGGCTTTTTGTTCTTCCTCGCTGGCATTGTTATACAACGAGGCAGCATATTGGTAGTAATTCCTGGATTGCCCCAGGTAATCAAGGGCAATATTGGTGATGGCAATATCCTGTTCCAGCACGGGTCCATGTCCGGTCCATTCACTGTGGCGCTGGGCCATGAGCAGTGTACTATCGGCCAGTTGAAGTGTATAAAGAAAAAGTTCTGTAGTAGGCAAATTGAACAATTAAAAGTTAAGTAGGGATCACATGTGCGTCAGTTCATCTGGCAGGTCATAGAAAGTAGGATGACGGTACACCTTATCATTGGCAGGCTCATAAAAGCTTTCGGCTTCATCAGGATTGGACGCATGGATGTATTTGCTTTCCACCACCCATATACTGATGCCTTCCTGCCGGCGAGTGTACACATCCCTGGCGTTTTCAATAGCCATTTGCGCGTCGGCTGCATGCAGTGAACCTACATGTTTATGATCCAGGCCCTGCTTGCTGCGAATGAATACTTCCCATAGCGGCCATTCGTTGGCTACAGGGCTGTGCTGCATGCCACCTGCAGGCGTTTCCTTATCGCCATAATCTCCGTAATAATATTTGCGAATGAATTGATTCATTATGGTTTGCGTTGTCTGTTATAAAATGTTTTCACGAGGTGCTGCAAAGAACGGGAGGTCATTTTGTTTTATCATGCCACTTTAGACATGTCACGGGTAGCTCTTTTTTCAGCATAGGCCTTTGCGGCCTCCCGTACCCAGGCTCCCTCTTCCCATGCCTTTCGCCTTGCATCCAGCCGTTGCTTATTACAGGGGCCATTGCCGCTCACCACATTCCAGAACTCTTCCCAATTGATCTTGCCGAAATCATAATGGCCACTTTCTTCATTCCACTTCAGATCAGGGTCGGGAAGTGTCATGCCTAACAGCTTTACCTGTTCGGCTATCATATCTACAAATCGTTGGCGCAGTTCATCATTGCTGAAGCGTTTGATCTTCCATTTCATGCTGGCCTCTGTATTGGTGCTTTCGGCATCGTGAGGTCCAAACATCATGATACTGGGCCACCACCACCTGTCAATCGCATCCTGCACCATGGCTCTCTGCTCCGGAGTGCCCTTGCTTAATACCAGCAGGCTTTCAAATCCCTGGCGCTGGTGAAAACTTTCTTCTTTGCATACACGTATCATGGCCCTGCTATACGGACCATAAGAGGTACGGCAAAGTGGAACCTGGTTCATGATGGCCGCTCCGTCCACCAGCCATCCAATGGCACCCATGTCGGCCCAGGTGAGTGTAGGGTAATTAAAGATGGAAGAATATTTGGCTTTGCCGCTGTGCAGCTGTTCAATCATTTCATCGCGGCTGATGCCTAGCGTTTCAGCAGCACTGTACAGGTACAGTCCATGCCCTGCTTCATCCTGCACTTTGGCAATCAGTATCTGTTTGCGTTTGAGGGTAGGGGCGCGGCTGATCCAGTTGCCCTCAGGCAACATACCAACAATTTCACTGTGGGCATGCTGGCTGATTTGCCGGATCAGGGTCTGCCGGTATTTACCAGGCATCCAGTCACGTGGCTCAATGCGAACCTCGGCATCCACCTTTTCCTGGAAAGTCTTTTCAAGTTCTTGTGTTGACATATAGCATTATCGTTGCCACAAATTTAATGAAACCCAGCCCTGCTTGTTGTTAATTCCCTCAACGGAATAATACCCAGGTTTTTTCCTTTTTTACTATGACCGTGCCTCCATACCATATATCTTTATTGGTAATTGAACGAAATGAAAACCATTGCAGCGCTCATTATATGTTTGTTCAGCCTGTGTGTACAGGCACAAGGCCAGTTGGCGGTAACAGATAGTTCTGTTGTTAAAGATTCAACCGGCAAAGTATATGCATTGAAAGAATGGCGAAAGCTTTTTAACAGCGGCGACTATGGCTTAAGGCCCGAAAATCCCAAGGACCAAAAGACTGCCCTGGTCCTTATGAAATTAAAGGAAAATGCGCTTGATGTAGAATTCAAGGGTATGCCCAAGCCAAAAGAGAGCAATTTCTTTACTACCGGCAAGAAACTCGAGCTATCAGGCAGCAAGGATATTTATGGCAACCCGGTTGACCTGACAAATACAAAGGGAAAGATCGTGGTGCTCAATTTCTGGTTCATCAATTGCGGGCCCTGTCGCAGGGAGATGCCCGACCTGAACAACCTGGTGGACCAATTTAGCGGCAATCCCAATGTTATTTTCCTGGGCGCCTCCCTTGACGCTCCCAATGACATTGTCAATTTCCTTACAAATATGCCTTTTAAATACACCATGCTTGAAAATGGCAGATCGCTGGCTTCCGGTTTTGGGGTAAGATTCTATCCGACGCATGTAGTGCTTGATACTGAGGGCAAGGTCTATTTCCACACCTCCGGCCTGGCGCCCAATACCGTGTACTGGGTGAGAAAATCCATCAATGAATTACTGCAGAAAACCAATGCAGGTGTAGCCTCCCATTAATTTAACGGGCATCAAAGTCAACCACTACTTTTTCAGTTTGCGGGTGCGACTGGCAGGTAAGAATAAAGCCTTTGGCCACCTCTTCGGGCTCCAGTCCCCAATTTACGTCCATGTTCACCTGCCCTTCTACCAGCATGGCTTTGCAGGTGGTACACACTCCTCCTTTGCAGGCGTAGGGCAGGTCTGCACCTTTTTCCAAAGCTGCATCTAAAATGCTTTGACCCTCATAGCCCAGTTCAAAATCAAAAAGGACTCCATCCAGCTTCACCTGCACTTTAGCGCTGGCACCCGCGGTATCGGTAAGTGTTTTGTGTGTTTGCCCCACCGGTGTTTTCTGCCCTGGTACAGTAAACAGTTCAAAATGGATCTTATCCGGAGCTACTCCTTTGCCTGCCAGGTAGCCCTTTATACAGAAGATCATTTCTTCCGGGCCGCATAAGAAGAACTCATCACAATAGCGGGCGTCAATCAGTTTGGAGAAAAACAAGTCTAATTTATCAGTATCAATGCGCCCGTAATTGATGGCTGCATCTGATCTTTCCCTACTCAGGATATGGTAGATCCTGAACCGGTCCATATATTTATCCTTCAGCGCTTCCAGTTCCTCTTTAAAGATGATGGAATTCTTGGTACGGTTTCCATATACCAGCGTAAACTGGCTTTGGGGCTCTGTAAGCAGGGTAGTTTTTATGATAGATAAAATAGGGGTGATGCCACTGCCTGCCGCAAAGGCCACATAGCTTTTCTTTTGCTGCGAATTTAATTCAGTGTAGAACTTACCGGTAGGAGGCAACACTTCCAATACTTCACCCGGTTGTAATTGATCGTTGGCATAAGAAGAAAATAATCCCCCTTCCACTTTCTTCACGGCCACCTGGAGCACATTGTCAAACGGGCTGCTGCAAATGGAATAGTTACGTCGAACTTCTTCACCGTTGAACTTCTTGCGAATGGTGAGCGTTTGTCCCTGTTTAAACCGGAAAGTCTCCTTCAGTTCCGCTGGAACTTCAAAGGTGATGGAAACACAATCGTCTGTCTGCATCTCAACTTTTTCAACACGTAGGGGATGGAAATGGATCATATAGCCTCAGATAGCGCCAAAGATAAGGATGCAGGACACAATGAAAAGTAAGCGTCTTTTCATTTATAGTGTATTCATATTATCTTAGTCGCTCATACAACCAAAACTACACTTCATGAAAAAGATTTTTTTCCTGCTCACCCTATGTTGCCTGGTACATTTTTTACACGCCCAGTCCGGCGATGCATCCAACGTAGTGCAACATCAGCCATCTGCCAGCATCAAATGGAATCCTTCCAGTCTTTATTTTGGTAAGATCGGCTTGCTCGGAGAATACAATTTTAAGAATAGAAAGTCTGTTACTTTCAATATCGGCATTCCAATGAGTAAGACCACCACCATAAAAGTAGATGATAAGGACAGGCAAGTGGAGATGAAAACTTTTTCCATCATGGGTGGCTACCGCATGTACCTGGGCCGTAAAACAATGACTGGGATGTACTTTGAGCCTTACCTCAAATATGTAAAAAGTGATGGCTCGACCATCCTGGATACAGACCTTGATGGCAAGCCCACCAATTTTGCCACTACAAGTGCCTACACTGGTATGGGCGTGGGTGCCCAACTGGGTGTTCAATTCATGATCGCCAAAAGAGTGGTGATAGACTTCTTCTTCCTGGGACCGGAAGCCAACAGCTCCAAACACAAGGTGGTGATGCGTGATATCACTTCTACAGATCCATGGGATGCCCAGGAAGCAGCGGACGCACAGGCCGAGATCAATGATTCCATTGGTGATATACCAGTGATTGGCGATAAGCTGAACGTGGTGGTAGATCCAAATGCCAAAACAGTAACCTCCGATTATAGTGGCTTTTTGCCCGGACTTCGTTTTGGTCTTTCGGTTGGGGTTCGGTTTTAACAACAGGTTTAGATAAAAGCAGGTGCCACAGGCGCTGGCAGAGCATTCAGAACAAATAAAATACAGGCAGCTTATTAAAATTGCTTTAGGTTTGCACGCCGTATAAATGTCCGTGTTTCCTGGCCTGTTTCTGTGTGCTGCAGGCTTTGAATAGTGGTAATCTCTAATTTAATTTAAACTTGAAATGTCTTTAATTGTTGTTGGTACAATGGCATTTGATGCTATTGAAACTCCTTTTGGAAAAAGTGATAAGATCATTGGTGGATCTGCCACTTACGTAGCCTATGCAGCTTCTAATTTTATTAAACCCGTATTGCAGGTTTCTATTGTAGGGAATGACTTTCCCGAAGCAGAAATGAATGAATTGAAGGAGCGCGGCGTGCACGTAGAAGGAGTGGAAACAGTGAAAGACAAGCCATCTTTTTTCTGGGCAGGTAAGTACCATATGGATATGAACACCCGCGACACACTGGTAACTGACCTGAATGTACTGGCTGATTTTAACCCGGTGATCCCCGATAGCTACCAGGGCGCGGAGTTCCTGATGCTTGGCAACCTGATGCCCAAATTGCAAAAGGCAGTTATTGAACAATTAAAAGAACGTCCCAAACTGATAGTGCTGGACACTATGAACTTTTGGATGGAAACAGCCCTGGACGACCTGAAGGAAGTGCTGACCATGACCGATGTGTTGCTGGTGAATGATGGAGAAGCCAGGGAATTGAGTCATGAGTTCTCACTGGTGAAGGCAGCCAAAAAAATATTGACCATGGGCCCTAAATACCTGATCATCAAAAAAGGTGAACACGGAGCCCTGCTTTTCCATGGTGATGAAGTATTCTATGCACCAGCCCTTCCCCTTGAAGATGTGTTCGACCCAACAGGGGCCGGAGATACTTTTGCGGGTGGCTTCATTGGACACCTGGCAAGGACCAAAGATGTTTCTTACGAGAATATGAAGACCGCCATTATCATTGGCTCTGCCATGGCCAGCTTCTGCGTGGAAAAATTTGGTACCCAGCGATTGAAAGAGATCACTAAAGAAGATATAGACCGCAGGTTGCAGCAGTTCCATGAACTGGTAAGCTTCGATATAGAACTGGTTTAATCTCTGTTCTCAATTAATTAAAAGAGCTTTCCCTGAAAGCTCTTTTTTTATGATAGGCATTGTACCACTCAATTCTTTTTGGCCAGTACAATGGTGTTCTTAAATTGTTTTTTCTTACCCTGCAGGTTGAAGATCTCTGTGAAGATAATATAGTGGCCTCCTGGTAGTTTTTGGTTTTTATCATCCAGCCCATCCCAGGCCCAGTAGCCATTTAGTCCCATAGTTTGATTCCTTACCAGCAAGCGTACGGGAATGCCATTGGAATTATAAATGCTGATGTTGGCCACATACCCTCTTTCCTCCACCATGTACCTGATATAGGCTATGTCATCATAGCCATCATTGTCTGGGGAGAATACTTTGGGTGACACTTCGACTGTCGAACCGGAAGATTCGTTGCTTCCATACTGCGAGTTCCTGTAACCGGGTGTGCCATAACCGGCAGTAGAGGCGGCAGAATGCCAGTTGCCTGGATCCGATGAAGCGGCTGAAGGATCAATTCTTTCAAGCGCCACTCCTTCAGGGTCGCCAATCAATGCGAAATGCCATTTAGAGGTGTAAGGCACTTCATCCAACAGTTCTCCCTGGAGGTTGGTGATGATGACATTTCCCTTATCATCAGGGTAAGATGGCAAGGCAGGCATTACCAGGATGGTAGAAGCATCCTTCACCAGGTATTCTCTCTGAAGAGAATTGGCATCTTCTGTCAGCACCAGGTAATCACCGGGGAAAATGAGTTTGGTAATATCCGTAAGCTTTTTCACTGAGCTGATCTCCCCGGTTGCATTCCTGTTGGCCAAATAAAGATGCGAGGCGTCCAAAATCTTATTGGAATTGTTATAGAGCTCCACATAATCAGAAGCGCCGGACCTGGGATCAAAAAGGATCTCATTGATTACGATATCGCCGGCCATTGCCTCTTCAGCCCACCCGGTCCTGGCTTTATTGTAGGCTGCAATGGTATTGCCTTTACAATCCGTAACGCCACTTACTGTCAGATCATATTGCACTCTTTTTTGCATGGGCCGTGTCAACCTGATGGTAACTATATCAAATAGTGGAGCTTCGGGTGTAACGCTGCCTACCTGTAAGCCGTTACCAAAACTGTATTTGGACCTGTTGGAAGCAGATAGGCTGTCCAGGGGTTCATTGAACACAGCCACCACCGTGAGGCTGTCAGTGCTATAGGTGCTGATCATCTGCGGAGGCGTTTCATCCTGTTGCTTACCATCTACAGAATTTTTTCTTCCTGGCGTACCACCTTTTGCATCTATGCTTACTTTCCAATTAGCGGCGCCTTCACATGGATTTTGAGTATCTATCATTTCAAGACTCCAGCCTCCTTCAGCTTTCACCGCATTCTGGTACCATGATGAAATGTAATTGACAGCATGTATTACGCTTCCTTCCTTAGTTTGCAAAATCAGCATGGTGCCTTCATTCAGCAGCGATGGAAATGAAGGAATGCCAAGCGAACGGCCATAGCTTGAAAATAAAGGGGCATTGGTGGTGGAACTAATCACCAGGAAACTATCGGCAGGTAAAATGTAAGAGGGAAAAGCGCCACTGGATGATGAAGTGGTTCGCAACCTGCATCCTGAAAGGTCCAGGTCGTGCCCGCTGGTGTTTTTTAATTCAATGTATTCTGCGTTGGGTAGTCCTACCTGGGGCGAAGGATCTGCCATGATCTCATCGATCACGATATCATACCGGGCAATGGACTGAGAAAAGAGAACAGGGGTACTGAATAGAGCCACAAGTAGCGGCAGCAGTAGTTTTGGCCTCATCGCATCTAATGTAAAAACTATTTGTAAAAAAGTATAGTGTATTTGGTAACAAAAAGATTTGGAGTTACATTTGCCGGGCAATGATGATCAAAAAACATACAAAGATTACGAAGAAACAATTTTCGCCAGCGGAAGGTGTGTAACGTATGAGTATGTTCAAAATAAATTACAAGCCTTCCCTTACCGGAAGGCTTTTTTTTGCCGGTGGAATCCCGGCAGCTATTATAACAAACCACTAAAAAGCATTAAAAAATGAAAGTTGCAGTTGTAGGCGCCACCGGCCTTGTAGGGACAAAGATGTTGCAGGTCCTTGCTGAAAGAAATTTTCCAGTTGATGAATTAGTTCCAGTTGCCTCAGAAAGATCTGTAGGTAAAGAAGTAGAGTTCAAAGGAAAGAAATACAAGGTGGTAAGCCTCCAGGATGGCATAGATGCCAAGCCTGCCGTTGCCCTGTTTTCTGCGGGCGGAAGTACTTCCCTGGAGTGGGCGCCGAAATACGCTGCTGCAGGCATCACCGTGATCGATAATTCCTCCGCCTGGAGAATGGACCCCACCAAGCCATTGGTGGTTCCGGAAGTGAATGCCGATGTACTGACGGCCAATGACAAGATCATTGCCAACCCCAATTGTTCCACCATCCAGATGGTAGTGGCCCTTCAGCCACTTCATAAAAAATACAGCGTGAAAAGGGTGGTGGTTTCCACTTACCAAAGCGTGACTGGTACCGGTAAAAAAGCAGTTGATCAATTATTTAATGAGAGGGAAGGACGCCAGGGAGAAATGGCCTATAAATATTCCATCGACCTGAATGCACTTCCGCAAATTGATGTATTCCTTGACAATGGCTATACCAAGGAAGAAATGAAGATGGTGAATGAGACCAAGAAGATCATGAAAGATGATTCCATCAAGGTTACTGCCACTACTGTTCGCATACCCGTAATGGGCGGTCATAGTGAAAGCGTGAACGTGGAATTTGGCAAAGAGTTCGAGCTGGATGAAGTAAGGGAATTACTCAGCACATCACCCGGCATAGTGGTGCAGGACGATCCTGCTCAACAGGTATATCCCATGCCTTTGTGGGCCCATGAAAAAGATGAAGTTTTTGTAGGCCGGCTACGCCGCGATGAGACACAGCCTCAAACACTGAATATGTGGATCGTGAGCGACAACCTGCGCAAAGGCGCTGCCACCAACGCAGTTCAGATAGCAGAATACCTCCTGCAAAAAGGTATGCTGGGATAAAGCTGTATTGTTTTAATGGGTGATCCGTTAGACCAGGCATCCCTGCCTGCCTGGCCTAACGCCACCAACCTGTTATAGAAATTAAGACATCCCACCTTGTCAACTTGTTAACTTGTCAACGAATTAATTGGTCATTGCTTAACCTGGCGATCAACTTCTCCTCTTATAAGGAAAATGCTTTCCAAAGTTGTCCGTGATGTCATTGATCACAGATTCGGATGGATTATTGTAATCAGCGCCCCGCTGGTAGTTGTCGTTCCATAATGTTTGATTATTGCTCACCACATTGCAGGAAGCATAAATGTCATTGGTTTTATCCGATACGTAAGGAAATGGGAATCGGCTGCCTGCACCCCATTGGTACAGTACCTGCCTGCCCATATTAACGCCCATGGATGCCAGGTCGCTCATGTATCTTTTCTTTTGAATGCGCATGCGTACCACGGCATCCACACCTAATACTTTAGCCAGGTGACGGTCATCCTGCTTCCATGAATCACGGATGGTGATCTTATTCTCTTCCAATAGTTTCAACGTGGTGCCTATGTCCTGTACATTAATGCTGGTATAGTATTTCCGGCCATTGGCATGCCGGAGGATGCTGTTGTACAATGATTGCTGAAAGGTTTGGCTTTCTGTTTCTTCAATGAAGGCGATATCTTCCGGTGACAGGTTTTTGGGCATAGTGCCTGTAAAGACCATTTCAGCCGGCAGCACCGCAATGATCTTATGCCTGGCAGTTTGTTGGTCAAAAGAAGAGGATGTAAAATATTTATGCCCGGCGCAGGAAGTAAACAACACCAGTGATAACATAGGGAGCAGGAGTAGATCTCTTTTCATGAGTACAGCTTTTGGTTACAACAAGATTACATCCCAATAAAAATTTCTCATAGTGCCTTAACATTTCTTATTGTTGTCAAACTGCAAAAACCAGTTTATTAGCCACCATTACAGGTCAATATTAATGAAGAGACCTTCCATATTTCAGAAAGGTTATTCAATAAAAAAAGATACGTTCTTCCAGCCTGTCAATTACTAATGTTGTTTTGTTCGCAAACTCCCGGATTGTATCCCGGGTCTGTTTTGACTAACGACCAGGCTCAGGTTATTCTGCAACGGCTCTGCGCCATGTCTGTGCCGTGTCTGTGCCGTGTCTGCCCCCACTCTTTAAAGAGGCGATAGAAAGGTGTTTTAGACGGTTTGGGTAGATAGTTGACAAGTGAATAGGTTAACAAGTTGACAAGGAAATAGCTTTCTTATGCGTGATGGTTATTTTTTGATTATTATAGAATGGTGAAGATGAGGATGAAGGCATTATATGTTTATTGGTAGATCAGTAAATGTAGGATACGACGCCATCAGGGTCGAATGATACTTATGTGCAATGAGGTTATATTCACATCCAATCCCTTGGGGATTTGATATACAGAGCTGAGATGCAATGAATTGATATTTAGCCAATAAAATATGGACAAAATAATAATACTGCCGAGTTTTGATTACATTTTTATTCAATAATTTTAATAGCCATCTTCTTCGCTTTTAAGGTAAATGCTTAACTGTTATGAAGAAGTTGTATGCCTGCCTTACCTTGTGGGGAATCCTTTCCGGAAACCCTGTATTTTCTCAAACACTCGTTCCTGATTCTTTATATACCAATGGTGCGGTGCGTGCCATGGCGGCGAGGGGAGACACCCTTTATATAGGGGGTGATTTTACCTTTGTGGGCCCCCGCCTACCTTATGGTGCTTCGATAGATAAAACATCAGGCCTGCCGGATTTTAGCTTTGTGCAACCTAACAGCAGGGTGGCCACTGCCGTCCCCGATGGAAATGGTGGATGGTATATTGGAGGTTTTTTTACCGAGGTGGGAGGAGTTCCAAGAAATTATATTGCCCGCATCAATGCTGATGGCAGCTTGTCTTCATGGAAGGCCGATGCTGATCGGCCGGTGCTTGATATTAAACTGGCCGGAGGGCTGTTATATGTAGCAGGTCAGTTCACGCAGATTGGCGGACAGGCCAGAACCTCACTGGCAGCATTAGACGCTACTACGGGTCTTGCCAATGGCTGGAGCCCGGTGATCACAGGCTGGGTGTTCAATATGGCCCTGCAGGGGAGCCTGGTCTATATTGCAGGATACTTCACCCAGGTAGGAGGCCTTCCCAGGAATTACCTGGCAGCGGTTGATGTCAATACTGGTTTGCCTGCTAACTGGAATCCCAATGCGGATAATCTTACTTATTCCTTAGCGGTGGATGGCAGCAGGGTTTTTGTTTCGGGAGATTTTACTGCTATATCGGGTCAGGGCCGTAATTACCTGGCGGCTATTGATGCCTCCACAGGTGCCTTGCTGCCCTGGAATCCTAATGCTAACAGGAGGGTGGCTGCTATCGGGTTTGCTGGTAATACCATTTATGCAGGTGGCAGCTTTACCACTGTTGGTGGACAGATCAGGAATAACCTGGCAGCCATAGACGCCAGCACCGGCCAGGTAACATCCTGGAATCCCAATTTGAATGGAAGTGTAACCTCAATAGCCATAGATGGGAATGCAGTATATGTGGGTGGAGGATTTACAGCCGTGGGCGGCAGTATGCGCAATCACCTGGCGGCTATTGACAGAACTACCGGCTTGCCAACGGGTTGGGATCCTGGTGCAGATGATCTTGTATTTTCTGTAACGGTAGGGGGTAATGCCATTTATGCAGGTGGTGATTTTAATTCCATTGGCGGAGGAAGGCGCAACCACCTGGCGGCTATACTACTTAGTTTACGAAAATTTACCTCATGGAGCCCCGCAGTGTTTGGTACGGTAAGAGACCTGGCCGTAAATGGCAACCTGGTGTATGCAGGTGGTGATTTTACGAATGTAAATGGGTTGACCCGAAATTACCTGGCCGCTATTGATGCAGTCACTGGCCTGCCCACGGCCTGGGATGCGAATGCCAATGCCCCTGTACATGCTTTGCTGGTACAGAACAATCAGTTATATGTAGGTGGGTCGTTTAGCTCCATTGCCGAGCAATTGAGAAGTAACCTGGCTTCATTTGATTTAAGTTCCGGAAACATTACTTCCTGGAATCCAGCAGCTGATAATACGGTGAGGGAACTGGCAGGTAATGATAGCAGGATCTATGCCGGTGGTGCATTCACGTCCATTGGTGGAACGTCAAGAAATTATATAGCGGCCCTTGATCCTGCCACGGGCGCGGCTACCAATTGGAACCCGACTTCTGATGGCGAAGTATATGCCCTGGCTTTACTTGGTCAGACTGTTTTTGCCGGTGGTGATTTTACCAGTATTGGGAATGTTTCCCGGCAGCATATAGCAGCGATTGATGCTGTTACCGGCAATACCACTGACTGGGACCCGGAAGCTAACGGTAGGGTGGAAACTATGGCTATTCAAGGAAAGCTTATTTATACAGGCGGAGAATTCACATCTATTGGCGGAACTGACCGCGAACGGTTGGCGGCATTGGAACTGGCAACAGGTTTAGCTACCAATTGGAATCCTGGTGCCAACAATACGGTTCACAGGATACTGGTAAAAGAAAACAGTTTATTTGCAGGAGGTGATTTCACCACCATCCAATCTAAAGACCATCCTTACCTGGCACAGTTTGAAAGCGTGAGTGAAGCACCTTTACCTGTCTTTTTACTTTCATTCATGGCAAAGGCTGTGAACGAGCCTGGTGGTCCTATTGTAGTTTGCCAGTGGAAAACGGCTAATGAAGAAAACAGTGCGTATTTCCAGGTGGAAAGAAGCAGCGATGGCAGGCATTTTATTCCTATAGCAAACATAAAAGCCAATGGTAACAGTGCTTCGGTGATAGATTACAACTATACAGACCATGCACCATTGAGCGGCTTATCTTATTACCGGCTGAAAATGGTAGATATGGATGGCAGTGTGGCTTATTCTTCGATCATTACTATTTACCTAGAAATTAATGAGCTTACTATCCACCTGCAACAGGAAGCATGGCAAAGCGAAATAAAGTTGGTGATCAATTCTGCAGGGCAGCAAGAGGTGTATTACCAGCTTACAGATGCTGGAGGCAGGCAATATGCAAGAGGTAGGGCTTTACTGGTACAGGGGATCAATACCATCACTTTAGACAACCATTTATTGGTGCCAGGTATGTACATCCTGAACATCTATAATAAACAGTTATCCCATAGTGTCAAATTGATCCGGCAGCCATATTAATTACCGGTATATCAATTTTCAAAAACTGTACTGATGGAAATGGCTTCATTGGCAGCAATATCTTTTTCAACATCAGCCAGTTTCGACCTCATGCCCTGGATGGTGGTCTTGCCCAGGGGAAGGCGTAATGGCTCGCGGTTGCTATGGATATAATCAACTATGGCCTGGGCCCCTTTTTCAGGATCACCTTCCTGTTTGCCATTCATGCGTTCCATATATTGATACATCTGTGCCACAGGAGTTTTAGAGTAAGCCTCAATGTGGGCAGATGGCGTTTTTGCGGAAGAGTCAAGGAATTGAGTACGGAAAGGACCTGGTTCAACAATTACCACCTTGACACCAAAAGGTTGTACTTCCTGCGCCAGTGCTTCACTAAAACCTTCCAGGGCAAATTTGCTGGCATTGTAAATGCCGAAGCCTGCGGATGCCCTGAAGCCAGACTGCGAAGAGACCTGCACAATATATCCCGATCCCTGCTCCCGCAGTATGGGTAAAGCGGCTTTGGTAACAGCTACTGCCCCAAAAAAATTGGTCTCCATTTGTGCCCTGATCTCTTCAAGGCTAAATTCCTCTATAGCCCCAATGGTTCCATACCCGGCATTATTAGCCAGCACGTCTATACGGCCAAATTTATCAATGGCTTCCTGGAGGGCAGGTTGAATAGCATCTCTATGTGTGATATCCAGCACCAGGCCCAGGCCATTCTCTTTGGCCATGGCTGTGAAGGCTTCTGCCTGGTCCTTTTTACGAAAGGTAGCCACTGCCATATCACCTTTAGCCAGTACTGCTTTTGATAATGCTTCACCCAGGCCGCTGGAGGCTCCGGTTATAAACCAGGTCTTTGCCATATGAATGTATTTGCAAGAACAGGAACAAATTTCCGGCCGATATGGTTCACCGGCTTTTTTATCCTTCTATGGCCGTGTTGATAAAGTTCAGGAAAGGCTGAAGCGCTTCAAAAGCAGTCAACGTCTTTTTGTGCAAGGTTCCTTTTACCAGTTCTTCATCTGTCACCGATGTTTCCGCAATAAAACTTTTCAATTTCAGGTATTTTGCAGCCGGGTTATCCTTTTCATAACCTTTAGGTATTGTGCTCAGGCTCATACCTTCTCCCATATACAGGTCAGTGTAGGTCTTTTTAAAATTCTTTTCTTTCAGGATAGATTGAAACTCATCCCAATTGTAATCTATTTCCTGCCTGACATTTTTTAAGGCAGCAGGTTCAGGCATCCACAAACCACCGCCAATAAAGCTATTGCCAGGTTCCAGGTGAAAGTAATAGCCGGCAAAGCCCGATTTGCGACCTCCTCTTTTAATACTGGCTCCGAAGTTGGTTTTATAAGGTTGTTTGTTTTTTGAAAACCTGACATCGCGGTTAATGCGAAACAAACACTCCCTTGATGTCATGCCTGTGATGGTAGTATCTTTCAGCTGTAAAGCATCAATAAGTAATTGGATAAAATTAGAGAAGTCTATCCTTGCTGCTTCGTATTGAGGTCTATGTGTGTCGAACCAGGGTTTGTTATTATTCTTTTCCAGCTTTTTTAAAAAGCTAAGAGTTTGAGGTTCTATCATGAAATGAAGATAAAGAATATGCCTTGCTGATTGTAAGACTTACAGGGAAGTCCATAAAAAGTTGATTGCAGGTTGCCAGCTGCAATCAACTTTTCAAGCTTCATAAAATGGGATAGGAAGGAGTGAATGTTTCCACCTCGTTGTACACCTTGATAGTGGGTTGTTTCATGAATACTTTCTCCAGTTTGTTCACCAAAGTTTTGTAAAGACCACTGCTTTGATAGGCATCGGCATCTTCCCTGGATTTCCACTCTGTAACAGAAATGAAATCATCTGCTGTGTCAGTGGGTTCCAGCAGGAAGATCCTGAGGTTACCTTTTTGTTTTTTGACTATTGGAACAATCTGTTCGTTGTAGATCTTCCTGGCTTCGTTGATCTTATCAGGGAGAAATTTGCAGAATGTAAGTCGGACAACCATAAACACCTCCTTTATTTTAATTGAAGAAAAGGCAGTATCTGGTGCGAATTATGAACTAAAGTTAGTTCAAATACACAATGGCTGTCATTATAAAAATGAGCTCGTTCGCTGCTTGTATTTACATATAAAGTGCAGGGTTATACTCTTCCCCAATTTTCTCCGCTTTTAATTCGGTACATGGTCATTTCGCTCACATCATATTTGTCGGCAAGCTGTTTAATAGTAAGCCTGCGGTTCTTATTGTTCAGCTGGTCCTTGATCTTCTTTACCTGTGCAGCGGTAAGTTTTAAGCCCACTTCCCGGTTAGCCTGTTTTTTCTTATAAGCGATCTTGGCAGGACTACCTTGCTGGTGCTCTATCATTTCTTCGAGTGTGGCCCATTTAAGATTCTTTACTGAATTGTCCAGCTTATTATGGTTCTTATGAATTACAAACTTGAACTTGGGGGAGGGTCTTTGAAGAAAGAGCTTGGCCAGTTCCCTATGAATATAAAGGGTGCCTTTATGCCCGGGCCGGTGCAGGTTTAAGGTGCGGTAGCCGGTGGTCAGCGAGCCATTGAGCAGCTTTCCATCTTCCAGCACATCTTCTTTAAAGCTGGCAATGCGGCCAGCAGAGGAGACTGCATAACGGTTACGCAAGTCTTTACTTCCTTTAAATACAAGGGGTTTCCATGTTTCGCCGGCTAATTTTTTGATCATAACGTTTGCCTTTAGAAGTTATAACGGTAAACAATAGTGGCAATATACTACATGAAAATTTTATGCCGCAACCAATTTCTAAACTGTTTAAATGTGCAGGACGCCAGAATGACCCAAATTATTGTACACGCTGAGCTACCAATGAGCCTTATTGCCAATAATTTTAAGGGCCATTACCCTAAGACTGCAGCATCTTTAGAAACTGGTCCTCGGTCAGGATTTTGATGGTATTGATCTTTTTGGCTTTTTCCAATTTGCTACCAGCATCTTCCCCCACCACCAGGTAGTTGAGCTTGCTGCTGACGCCTGATACGATCTTGCCCCCATTTTGTTCCACCATTTCCTCAGCTTCGCTGCGTTTGAGTTTAGCGAGTGAACCTGTAAAAAGAAACGTTTGTCCATCAAGGTTGCCGGCGGAGGCATATTCTCTTTTTTCATTCTTAAGCGTAAGGCCCAAATGCTCCAGTGCCTGGATCATTTCAATATTGTCCTTATTGCTAAAGAACTGAACCACGCTGCCTGCTACCTTGGGCCCGATATCTTCCAGGCCCTGAAGAGCTGCCTGGTCAAAATTTCTGAGCTCCAGCAGATGATCAATGGCATGTGCCAGGGTTTTTGCGGTGGTTTCTCCTACATAGCGGATTCCTAAAGCATAGATCAACCTGTGCAAGGGTTGCTTGCGGGAGTTTTCTATGGCAGCCTGCAGGTTCTCTATTGATCTTTTGCCAAATCCCTCCAATTGGCTGATAGCTGAATAGTCAAGATGGTACACCTGTGGAATGGAGGTGAGGAGGCCCAGGGCATAGAATTTTTCAATGATAGCGGCACCCAGCCCGCGAATGTCCATGGCATCCTTACTGGCAAAGTGAATGAGACGTTCCAGTACCTGCGCCGGGCAGTTGATATTGACACAGCGCCAGGCTGCTTCTTCGGGTGACCGGAACAGTTCGTCGCCACAGGATGGACAATGTTTTGGAAAATGAATAGGTTGTTCTTCGCCCGTTCTTAGTTCAGCAAGGGGCTTTACTATATAGGGGATCACATCACCGGCTCTTTCTACCAAAACAGTATCGCCTATACGAATATCCTTTTCCCTGATCACATCTTCATTGAATAGGGATACAGAACTTACGGTAACACCACCAATATGAACGGGCTCGATCTTAGCCACAGGGCCAATATTACCTGTTCGTCCCACCTGGTATTCAACTCTTAATAATTTACTAGTGGCTTGCCTGGCCTTGAATTTAAAGGCAATGGCCCACCTGGGATGGTGCGTGGTCATGCCCATGCGGTCTTGCAACTCAAAATCATTCACCTTGATCACCATTCCGTCTATTTCATAAGGCAGGTTATCGCGATGTTCTTCAAATGAATGACAATAGTCAATGACCGCCTGTATGCCCTTCACTACTTTTTTCTCTTTTTCGGGACTGCGAAAGCCCAGGTCCCATAGCATTTGCAGGGTTTGGGCATGAGATGCTAATGAAGGGTTGGAAGGTGATCCATTCAGTTCAGTATAATAACTGACATGATATACAAAGGCTTCCAGGTTTCTTCTCCGTACCTCTAGCGGATCTTTTATACGAAGGGTACCTGCTGCGGCATTCCTTGGGTTGGCCAATGGTGCCAGGCCCTGTTCAGCCAGGGCATCATTGAATTTTTTAAAATTATTCTTATTGATCAATACCTCTCCCCTGATCTCGATAGTTTGAATACCGTAACCTGAGAACTTTGCTGAAAGAGGTATGCTCCTGATCTGCCTGATATTGGGAGTGATATCGTCTCCCTGCACTCCATCGCCACGGGTGGCGCCGCGCTCCAGCTGGTCATTTTCATAGATCAGTGATATGCTGGCGCCATCAAACTTAGGCTCTATGCAATACTCAATAGTATCAAGACCCGTCAGTTCGCGGGCCCGCCTGTCAAAATCCACCAGGTCTTCACTATTGTAAGAATTGTCGAGAGAAAGCATAGGTACCAGGTGCTGAACCGTAGGGAATTCTTTGGTAAGCCCCTTGGCTACGCGTTGAGTGGGAGAGTCGGGCACCACCAGGTCCGGATATTCTTTCTCCATACCTTCAAGTGCCTTGTAAAGACTATCATATTCATAATCTGATACCAGCGGATCGTTTTGAATATAATAGCGGTTCTCATGAAAGCGCAATACCTCTCGGAGGTCTTGAATTTCACTGGCTTTAAGGCTTCCGGACTGAACTTCTTTCAGGAATTTCTGAGTAAGTGCCTGTATGGCCCTGGTGGGGTTGCTGGTCATATTTCCTGTAAAAATAATGGGGCTTTTGAAAGAGTTTCGGAAAAATAATGTGTTTTAAGTACATATTATTATCTTTAGTCCGAATACAAATTGCTATGAAGAGATTGCTGCTGCTATGTATGGTGGTCCTGGCAGGTGTGGGTACTAACGCCCAATTGCTGACCTGGACGCCTGCTTTTCCTAAAGATAATGATGTAATTACGATAACTGTTGACGCTACCAAGGGCAACCAGGGCCTGATGGGATACACCGGCAATGTATATGTGCATGTGGGGTCTATTACCAGTCAGAATAATTATTCGGGCTGGTTGCATACGCCATTTACCTGGGGGTCTACTGAAGCTGCGGCCCAGGCCACCTTGGTCAGTCCTAATAAATGGAAGTTCACTATTAATAACCCAAGGGTATTTTTTAACCTTGCTCCGGGAGAAGTGCTGAAAAGCATTGCTATATTATTCAGGGAAGGAAATTGTTCTGCTTCCTGCAAGGCGCAGCGTAACACTGATGGTAGCGACATGTATGTGCCTATCTACAACAATAATCTGGCGGTACGCATCGATGCCCCGCCTTCACAACCCAAATATGATCCTGTACCTGAGCCGCAATCCTGGACTGTTGGCACCCTGGTTACTTTAACGGCTAATTCCAGCCAATCGGCTGACCTGAAGTTCTACCATAACGGTATATTAATAGGCGGCACTACAGGTACCACACTTTCTGCAAATACTACTATAAAGGCAATCGGCAACCAGCAATTCATTGTATCGGCTATCAATGGTGCTACCACCGCCTATGACACACTTAATATCTTTGTTTCCGGGGCCTCACCCGTCGCTGCATTGCCTGCCGGAGTAAGGGATGGCATCAATTATGAACCCGGTGACACCTCTGTGACCCTTGTTTTAAGAGCGCCCAATAAGACGAATGTGGCAGTGATCGGGGACTTTAATAACTGGACTCCACAGGCGACGGATATCATGAATAAGACACCAGATGGAAAGTTCTTCTGGTTGCGTATTCACCCCCTGGTACCCGGCAGGGAATACGCCTACCAATACCTGGTTGATAACAATATCAAGATAGCAGATCCTTATACGGAAAAAGTGCTGGACCCTTACAGTGATGGCTTTATTC
>JAEZLJ010000099.1 GCA_023415275.1 Bacteroidota bacterium | reverse complement strand
ACGCCGGATAGGTCATTAACCTGGCTCATTGCTTAGTTCACCCCACTTCCTTCCACAAAATTCTATAGAAATACTATCATTTAATAAACCCGATTGAAGTGCTTTTTTGTCTAAAGGCCTCATTGCCGGAATTCGATTACAATACCGTTTATTAATCGAAGCGAGACGTCGGCAATTCAGCGCAGTAGGTATCTGCGCATATCACGTATTCGATCAATAAACATCAAACAATAAGTAGTACTAATTGAACTCTAAAGGAATGCCTGTAATCCAAATATATCATGCTACAAGTAGTAAAGACCGTTGTGCGCTAGCCCGGCAAACTATGCGGAGCAATTAGTTTGCCTAGACCTTTTGGTTCCTTTTGGGGCTATGCCAAAAGGATCTCGCCGAAGGCAAATAAAGCCGGAGAGGGCAAGTAAAAAGTCAAAATTAAAAAGTAAAAAATCTTAGACCGGAGATCTATTCCACTATACAAACTAGCTTTCACTTCAAGCAACGCAAAAACACTTCAATCTATCAAGCTGACTGCAGGCCTCATTGCGGAAATTCGATTACTATATCGTCATTAGGCCGAAGCGAAACATCCGCAATTCAGCGCAGTAGGTATCTGCGCATATCACGTGATCGATCTTCTTGTATCAAATAAACAGGTAAACAGACTGCATTTTCAAGGAAAAATTGAAATCATCATGTATCAAACCAAAAGTAGTTAAGACCGTTGTGCGCTGGCCCGGCAAAACCCGCGGAGCGATGGTGTTTGCCTGCCCTTTTTTTTGGTTCTTTTTTTTGGGCAAACAAAAAAAACGAACAATAAACTTTCCGAAGGCAAACAATGAATAATCATCTTCAAGCTATAAGAAGTTATCGCCTTCTGCCGCTAATCACAATATTTATCCCTCTTGCATAACCACTAACGCAAACCACACAAAGCTCTCACCAAAGCTGCACAGAGACAACGCAGTACTCTTTGCAGCTTTGCCCTCTCCATTCCATCAAATCAGTTTAAATTTAGACTACACTTCCAATCACCTCTTTATGTACAAAAAACTCCTGCTCCTCCTGGGCCTTTATACCCTGCAGGCCTGCGCCCAGCAGCCAGGTTATGCAGTAGTTAAAACTTATTCCATTAAAAGCCCGGGAGGATGGGATTATATCCGACTGCATAAAGGCAGGCTCTATGTATCCCACAGCACCCAGGTAAATATCCTGGATGCCGCCACCGGCGATTCAATAGGTATCATTCCGGAAACCATTGGTGTACACGGAATAGCCTTTGACGATGCCCTGAACCATGGCTATACCAGCAATGGAAGGTTAAACAATGTCACTGTTTTTGACCTAACCACTAATAAAGTGCTGGCCCAGGTAGCCACCGGTGAGAACCCGGATGCTATTTTCTTTGAGCCCTTCACCGGCACCATCATCACTTGCAATGGCCGCAGCCATTCCCTTTCCTTGATAGATCCAAAGACCAATACCGTCATTCAGACCATTGAAGTGGGCGGCAAGCCCGAAGAAGCGGTGTCTGACGGCAAGGGACATTTGTTTGTGAACCTGGAAGACAGGAACGAGGTAGCGGCCGTTGACCTGCAAAGCCACAAGCTCACCGCCCGCTGGCCCTTAGATGCTGAAGGTCCCACAGGCCTGGCCTATGATAAGGCCACCAATCGCCTGTTTTCCGGCTGCGAAGGCAAGCTGGTGGTGCTGGATGCTGCCAATGGAAAGGTAGTAGCCCGGGTGCGCATCGGCGAAGGCTGTGACGGTGTGGCCTTCAATGAAGCCAAAAAGTTCATTTACACCTCCAATGGCCAGAGCGGCAACCTCAGTGTGATCAGGGAAAACGATGCCGATCATTATGCCCTGGTGGGAAACTACCCCACCAAAAGAGGCGCCCGCACGCTTTGCTTTGATGAAGCCAGCCAAACCATCTATTTGCCCACGGCAGATTTCGAAGCCTCCGCAGCTGGTGCCCGACCTCAACTCAAACCCGGGAGCTTCCAGGTGCTGGTTGTGACATATAAGGTTGAATAATTCAATGCTCTCTCACCTGGCAATTGAAATTGATAGTTGAAAATAGCATGATGCTCTCATGGACCTAGGGAGTCATTATGTAAAAGGGCTCCCTAAATCCATTACTATTCAACATTCCCTCTTCCGCCGCAGCTTTAGCAAGGAGGATTGTTCTATTGTTCGACATTCTCTTCGCCAGACAACCCACTACCGACTAACTCCTCCTTCTCAGAAATCCTTTTCCATCCTATCCATCTTAGTTCTGTGTTGCAGGACAATGTGGTAACTTCATAAGGCACGCTTTCCATCAGGCTTATTATTCAAAATCAATTCAACTAGCCAGTGACCAACCTGTTTGCGCTGACACTATTTGCCATGGTATTGTGCCATTGCGGCCAGGGAAATAACCCCTCTTCCTCCAATAGGGTGGCATCAGCCGGTATCACCAAAATTAAAGTAGGCCAGGCGCCGGGCAGCGTGGAAGCAGCAGATTTGAATAGCGATACCTATCCAGACCTGGTGGTAACCAGCGAAACCGACAGCAGTGCCACCATTCTATTGAACGATGGAAAGGGTGGCTTTTCACCCACTCCCCACTCACCGTTTTTTGCCGGGCCCTCACCCAATGATGTATGTATAGCGGACTTTAATAAAGACCAGCACCCAGATCTGGCATTTGCCAACCACGAAAAGAAATATATCACTGTTTTATTGGGGGATGGAAAGGGAAATTTCAAACAGGCCATCCATTCACCATTTGCCACTGAAGGCATACCACATGTGCACGGCGTCGCTGCGGGTGATTTCAATAATGATGGCTGGCCTGACCTTGTTACAGAAAGTTGGGGTAACGACCAGGTGGAAGTCCTGTATGGCGACAGCACCATCAGTTTCGCAAAACCACACCAGTTTATTAAAGTAGGCAAGCGACCCTACCAACGGCTGAGAGCCGCTGACCTCAATGGTGACGGCATAGCGGATATTGTCACGACCAATGCAGAAGATAATACTGTTACCATTTTACTGGCAGATGGAAAGGGAGGGTTCCATGAATCTGTTGGATCCCCTTTTGCCTGTGGCGACAATCCTTTCAATATGGCTATCGGTGATGTCAATGCTGACGGTAACCCAGACCTGGCTATTGTAAATTCACCCAGTAGTATGGCAGAAGGAAAGGGCAGGAATGGTCTAGCTGTTTTACTAAATGATGGACAAGGGAAATTCACCATGCTCAAAGGTTCTCCAGTACCGGCAGGACAAAATCCGAACAGGGTGGCTATTGGAGATGTCAATGGTGACGGCATCAATGACATAGTCAGTTCCGACTTTGACGGCAACCAGGTTTTTCTTTTTGTGATGGACAAGGTGCATGCTCCGGCAGGTAAGGTCATTGCCACCGAGCGGCAGCCCAAAGGCATTGCTATTGCCAGGTTGAATAGTGACAATAAAGCTGATATAGTGATCTGCAATCATGCAGACAACAGTCTTACCATCATCTGGGGTAAATAATAGTTATAGGTAATGGATATAATATAGGAATGAACATAGAATAAATCTGCATCCGCTCTTATTAATCATCGAAACTATCTTTAACGAACCCTTCATGGTTGACCCTGGCTTTCCTCATAGATAATGAGTAAGTTTGTATCCATGCAGCATACGCATCATCATATCAAACATTGTTCACCAGTTCAACTGGTGATAGACATGAGTGATTGCTATACAGGCTCTTTCCCTGAGTTTGTACCCTTCTGCCAGGACATATTTTATTTCTCCTCTTTCAAGGCTTATAAGCCCCTGGCTTAACCTCTTACACAGGTTTCCATCGCGGTGATTCCCGCAAGCGTCCAATAAGCATTGGACAAGTATCAGCAATTTTTAATTGATCCATTAGTGACCAGGTAAATCCTCTTACCATCAATAAAATACTATGAGCCGGCTTCAGAAAAAAGTATCCGCAACCAATATGATAGCAGGGATGTTGATCATCATCAACATCCTCATTATAGCCTTTGCCTATACCCATAATCCCAACCTATACTGGTGGTTACTACTATCCGTACCCTTATTAATGTTATGTACCTGGGATATGAACCAGCAGCATCATGCCATCCTGAAAAATTATCCTGTCATTGGGCACTTACGCTATTTGCTGGAAAGCATACGCCCGGAGCTGCGGCAATACTTTTTTGAAACGGACCTGGATGGCAAGCCATTCAACAGGCGCCAGCGATCAGTAGTGTACCAGCGATCCAAAAATGAAAAGCAGACAGTAGCCTTCGGCATGCAGGCCGATCCCACAAAGCCTGGCTATGAATGGGCTGCCCATTCGGTATATCCTGTACGTATTGATAAAGACGATCTGCGTGTATGGATTGGCAATGCCCAATGCATGCAGCCTTACCATACCAGCATCTATAACATCGGGGCCATGAGTTACGGAGCGCTCAGCAAAACAGCCATTGCTGCATTAAATGAAGGCGCCAGGCTGGGGGGCTTTGCCCACAATACGGGCGAAGGAGGTATCAGTGACCATCACCTGAAAGGGGGCGACCTGGTTTGGCAGATAGGAACGGGCTATTTCGGATGTCGTGACCAGCAGGGAAACTTTAGTGCGATGGCCTTTCGCAAGCAGGCCTTGCATCCCGCTATCAAAATGATTGAGCTGAAGCTTTCGCAGGGGGCCAAACCGGGGCATGGAGGCATATTGCCTGCTAAAAAGAACACGCCCGAAATAGCTGCCATCAGGCAGGTGATACCTGGAACGGCCGTGCATTCTCCGGGAGCGCACAGTGTATTTGATTCATCCGAAGGATTGGTGGAATTTTTACAACTATTGCGCGAGTTAAGTGATGGAAAGCCTGTGGGCTTTAAAATATGTATCGGGGACAGGCAGGAGTTTATAGACATCTGCCATGTTATCAAAACTACCGGCCTTATCCCCGATTTTATTACTGTTGATGGAGCGGAAGGAGGAACAGGGGCGGCACCGCTGGAGTTTACCGACAGCCTGGGCATGCCGCTGTATGATGCCATTGCCTTTGTGAAACAAACATTAGACTTCTATGAGCTGACCGGCAGTATCAGGATCATAGCCGCAGGAAAGATCATTACCGGTTTTGATATTTTGAAAGTACTTGCCTTGGGTGCTTCTGCTTGTTACAGCGCCAGGGGTATGATGATGGCATTGGGCTGCATACAGGCCTTGATCTGCGATACGGACAGGTGCCCTGTAGGCGTTGCCACTCAAAACCCTGCTCTCTACAAGGGGCTGGATCCCGAGGTAAAAAAGGTACGGGTAGCCAATTTTCATGCAAATACCATGGGAGCCACCAAAGAGCTGATGGAAGCCTGTGGCTTTGCTGACCTGCGCAGCATCGTGCCTTCCAAGTTTTTCCGGCGCATCAACGAGTACCAGGTGAAAAACTTTGAACAGATCTATTTTTCAGGCAAGCAAAGCAACTGGCAACAGAAATATGCTTCACAACTCAATTGATGAATCACCCGGGATCCACTGCCTATGCACTAGCTCGAAGCGGGTAGACCCCCTATGGAGATGCTTTCTTTTGGTGGTTAACACAGCACCTATCCGGGGTCTACCATTATGCGCTGGGTTCTAGTCTTGTGGGACCCTGGGGTGTTGTAAGAAATTCACCTGGTTTTTACCCTTTAATACTTCTTCCAACAAAGAACTACAAACAAGAGACAACAATTTTCTCATTGTCCCCGCGTGGGGTCTACCATTGTGCGTAGGGCTATAGTCTTGCGGGGACCCCGGGTGTTGTATAAATAAAGCATTATTTATTTGACCAAGGTGCGAACATATCATTTTAAGTGCAACCCTATTGACAACCATCAACAGTTTACATTTTATCTTTGCGTCATAGTTTTATCATGACCACAAGGACAAAAAAGAACAATAGCCTCTTAGCCGGACTTTTGACAGCCACTGCAGCTTCACTTTGTTGCATCACACCTGTGTTCGCATTTATAGGTGGTGCCAGTGGACTGGCTTCCTCTTTTGCGTGGATCGAGCCTTTCAGACCGTACTTAATTGGATTGACAGTGTTGGTTTTTGCATTTGCCTGGTTTCAAAAGCTGAAGCCGCAAAAACATGCTGAATGCAATTGCGATACGGATAACAAGCCTTCCTTTTTACAATCCATAACATTTTTGAGCATTGTAACCGTTTTGGCGGGACTGCTGATTGCCTTTCCCTATTATGCACAAGCTTTTTATACAAAAGCTCACCAACCGCAAGATGTGGCAACCAATCTTGCCGATATAAAACAAGCAGAGTTTAAAATAAAAGGCATGACTTGTGCAGGTTGTACTGAACACGTAAATAGCGAAATTGCAAAGCTCAAAGGTATTATTGATTATCACACCTCTTATGAAAGAGCAATGAGCATCGTGAAGTTTGACCAGGGCAGAACATCTATTGACAGTATTGTGAAAGCTATTAACAACACAGGCTATAAAGTAATTGCTCAAGCTGTAACCAATAACTAATGCAAAACAAAGCCGCTATACTTCAATCCGTAATTACCTGCCCTGCTTGTGGACATCAGCAAGAAGAATCAATGCCAACGGACGCTTGCCAATATTTCTATGAATGCAAAAATTGCAGGATCCGGCTAAAACCTAAACAAGGCGACTGTTGCGTATTTTGCAGTTATGGGTCTGTAAAATGTCCACCTATTCAAATGGGAACATCCTGTTGTTCGAAGTGATGAAGGGTTTCTAATTAAAAGTGCACAGACATATATGGTAGGGCCACGAATACTATATTAACCACAGATTGCTTGTCATGCACGTGAGACTTAATGCTATTATGGTTCTACATAAAAAGTATTAAATAGTTTTAATAAGCAATAATTCTGGGTATGGACGAACAGTAAAACCATCACATCACAAATGCTTTAGCAATAAGCTAAGTTGCCGGTAGATGAAGCTATCACACCCAATCAGAGGGAATTTCAACGATATGACCCCTTGCTTTTATTTCCTCAATTTGTTGCTGCAATTCTTTCTCAGCCTCCGTAACAGGTTCACGTTTTCCTAAAGTAAAATCTACCAGGTCGGTAATAGTAACAGCAGGCTTTTTATCATTCGTATCCATATCTCCTAATTTACTAAAAAAAGAAGGTATTTCAAAGGATGCCGCCATACCTTCTCCCTATCTCCTTCCTATCAACTAGCTACCTACAGTATAGATACTGCGTGGTGATCACGCACTAAATATACCGTAGATAGGAAGCTGATAGCCCGTTGACTGCCCTTTGCCTACAAGAAACTTCTATGTCATCCAGCTCCTGACTCCCGACTTCTGACTACAGACTCCCGACTCACCCTCCCGGCCAAAAGCGGTCATTTCCGGCCAAATCGGCCATAATCGGCCATGGTGTTTGATTAAACAAATAGATTGGATCATCTTGCATTTTATAAAATCTGATATCATATGGCAAAGCAAATAGGGCACGTAAAGGCAGTGGGCACAGTAGATGACAATGTGAACTTTTACTATAATGAGCTGGATGGGTATTTAGCCAGGCTATTGCCTGGAGTGGACTCTAAACGCTTTTGGAATGATCCTGCTTTTGAAGGTAGCAGGAGAAGTGCTGAAAGGTTTAAAGTAGGAAATATCATGTCTTCCATTCTATACCGATTTGTAAGCGTTAAGAGAAGGTACACGCATTTGTTTAAACAGGTACGGACACTATCGCTGATATGCCTAAAGCAGGGCATGGAAAAGAAAGATGTATTGACAGCTTTATTCAACTTCCTTGAAGAGCAGCAGCGCATTTCACTTACCCGTGAGCAGTTTACCCTATTGCAGGATTCCTTTGTAGTGGAACTTGAAGCAAGGCTGAATGAACCAAAGAAAGAGAAAGTAAAGAAGGAAAAGAACAAGATCAGTCTTAAGGTAGAAAAACCACTTAGTGAGGAAGATATAGAGTTCTTAGAGCTTTATATGGAGGATTATGAGTGGACCATCAGGTTTGAAGGGGAGTTTCCGCCTAATTACCAGGTACCATTGTTTCTCCTTAAGCACGTAGCATAAGCGGTTTCTGATTTATAGTTTTGGTGTATGGTTCCCTAGGTTTAGATACAAATATTTGAATGCGGTTATTTAGGTCAGGAATGGACAAATGCGCATTTGGAAATGAAATAGTAATTGGTAAAGCGACGTGAAATAAATTTAAAAATACAGCTTTGGAAATCAATAGCTCATTCTTATTAACTTGTTAAACAAATATCTCTTTGAAAGCTTTCTGCAAAGAAGGAAAAGTGAAATTGTAGCCTGACCTAAGTAATCGATCCGGCACAACCCATCGGCTTTTCAAGATTAATTCAGTTTCTGTTTGAATCAACAGAGCACCTATCTTAAGCAGCCATTC
>JAEZLJ010000039.1 GCA_023415275.1 Bacteroidota bacterium | reverse complement strand
TAGAGGCAAAAATGCACTAAGGCAACGAAGTGCTACGCTGCCGCAGGCTATTACCTAACTTCAAAGTTCCACATTCTGTCATTATCCTTTTGATTGTGGCGCAGCCAAATGATTTCTCGCAGTGACGGGACATAGAGATTCGTGACGCATTTCTTAGTGAGGAAGCGTGGGTGCTTGTCCCGCCGATAGGCGTGATCATTGCGAGGCGATGCCAGGCCCTTGTGCATTGAGTGCCGTGGCAATCCCTTTAAAAGAACAAGTCAAAAGTCAAAATTAAAAAGTAAAAAACAGTATACCTTAAGCTTCATTTACATGTTTCCCTGCAGTGCATGCATTTAAAGTCAATTAACCATTAACCATTTACCATATCCCAATAATAACCGCCTGTTTCATGTCTGCAGGTCAGGGTCAATAAAGATTTTTACATTTTACATTTTTCATTTCCATCTACCCCACACCGTTAGTCCCGACTTCCAATTACGCCCATTTGTTCCCAAACGTGTCATTTTGTGCTAATTCGTGCCTTTTCGTTCCCAAACATGCCCAAACGGGAAAGTGTGTTTTTACCCCATTGTAAATTTGTATTTATAAAATCAATGATTGCTCAAGCCCTTAATAGGATAGGTAAAAAGTAATACTTACTCTTTTAAAACTTAGTAATCACCCAGGTCGGTTACACTGGAACAGATCATTCGAATGGGAATTCCACAGGTTTTGGAAGATTATTAAAGATGGAAGAATTAAGAAAGCCAGGCTTAGGTACCAGATTTTATAACAGCTCCTTGAAATATTGGTTTTTAGTTTTTTCTTTTTCAAGAAAAAAGCCTCCCGAAGGAGGCTCTTACAATATAAAAAATGCAATGATTAATGCTTTACGGTAGCAGGCTTTGTTTTCGTGGCCGGCTTTTCATTGTCTGTTGATCCATTGGAAGCAGCCAGTGCTCTTTTGCCTCCCAGGTCAACCAGGATAGGAGCGGCTACGAAGATGGATGAATAAGTACCGGTCACCACACCAATCAACATGGCGAAGGCAAAACCTTTAGTGACTTCTCCACCCACCAGGAACAGGATCAGGATGGTCAGGAACACCGTTAAGGATGTCATGATGGTACGGCTTAAGGTTTCGTTGATCGCTTTGTTGATCACCACTTCTTTTGGAGCGCCGATCATCTGGTGACTGTATTCCCTGATACGGTCAAATACGATCACCGTATCGTTCATGGAGAAACCTATCACCGTCAGGATGGCCGCGATAAAGTGCTGGTCCAGTTCTAACGGGAATGGTACGATATTCTTCAGGAAGGAGAATACGGCCAGTGTTACCAATACGTCGTGCAACAAAGCGATGATCGTACCCAGTGAATACCTCCAGTCGCGAAAGCGGATGAAGATATAGATGGCGATGATCAATACAGACCAGAAGGTAGCCCATTTGGCACCGCTCTTCAGGTCATCAGAGATAGTAGGTAACACGGTGGTCCTTCCAATCACGTTCTGCTTGTCAAACTGCTCAAAGCTGGTAGTGGCAGGGATGTAATTATGCAAACCTTCTTTCAGCTTGGTCAGTACCAACTTACCGGTTTCAGGAGAAGTATTCTCGATCTGGTAAGAGGTAGTAATATCCAGGTGATTGTTGGCACCGATAGTCTTGATCACAGGAGCTTCACCAAAAGATTTGGTCAGGTCCTCGCGGATCTTCTCCACATCTTTAGTTACATCTTTATTGAAAGCTACCACGTAGCTGCGTCCGCCTTTGAACTCCACGCCTTCATCAAAGCCATTGAATATAGCGGCAATACCCAGTGCTAATACCACGAAGGATATAGCATAGGCCACTTTCCTGTATTCGATGAACTTAAAGCTGGCATGTTTGAAGATGCGTTTGGACAATGGAGTGAAATACTCCAGGTGGTGGTTCTTGTTAGTGAACCAGGCAGTTACCCAACGGCTTACCAGGATACCGCAGAACAGGGATAATAAGATACCTATGATCTGGGTAGTGGCAAAACCTCTTACAGGTCCTAATCCAAATGAGAACAGGATGATAGCTGTCAATAAGGTGGTCACGTGGGCATCCAGCACAGGAGGCAGGGAGCGCTTGTATCCTTCATTCACGGCAGGGATGTAACCCTTGCCCTTGGACAATTCCTCCTTGATACGCTCGTAGATAATTACGTTGGTATCCACGGCCATACCGATAGTTAATACCAGACCGGCGATACCAGGAGCTGTTAAGGTAGCACCCAAACCGGTCAATACACCAATGGTGAACAGCAGGTTCAGGATCAGGGCAATATTAGCGATCCATCCGCTGGTATTGTAATACACCAGCATCAGGGTAAAGATGACAAGGAAAGAGATACCGAAGGCCAGCATACCACCATGGATGGCATTTTCACCCAGTGTAGGACCCACTACCTGCTCCTGTACGATCTTGGCAGGTGCCGGCAGCTTACCTGCCTTTAAGATGTTAGCCAGGTCAGTAGATTCTTCAGGGGTGAAGTTACCCGAGATCTCCGTGTTACCACCAGTGATAGGACCATTATGTGCAATGGGGGCTGAATAAACAATATCATCCAATACGATAGCGATAGGCCTTTTTTGCTCATAGCTTCTGCGGGTGAGCTGTTCCCACTGGCGCGAACCCACACTGTTAGTGGTCATGGACACGCTGGGCTTACCAAACTGGTCGAAAGTAGGTCTTGAAGAAGTAACTACTTCACCTTCCATTGGTGGCTTTTCAGAACCGTTGGTTTTTAATACATAAAAAGGAACATTTTTTTCCTGCTTGCCAGCAGCATCACGGGCAGGAATACCAAATGCAAAACGTGCATCTGAAGGGAAGGCGTTGCGGATCTCCTCCATGTTCAGGAACTCCCTTAAGGCGTCTGTATCTTTTACAGCCACGGTCAGGCCGGGCTTGAAGAATTCCTGCATCAGGGAACGTTTGCCGGAAAGGCTGGTATCCACCGCTTTTTTACCTGTATCATTTTTGATCTCCTCAGACAGTTTTCCTGTTTTGGAGGTATCGGTAGCGGCAGGTGCAGCGGTTGTTGTAGTGTCAGGAGTGGCCGGTGTAGCAGCAGCTTTGCTGGCATGACCGGAAACAATATCATTATAAGCCTGGTCGGCGGCAACAAATGAATTCTGTAATTCTTCGATCTTATATACTTCCCAGAATTGCAGGTTGGCAGAGGATTGCAAATACTTACGTACACGCTCTTCATCCTGCACACCAGGCAATTCCACGGTGATCACACCACGGTCGCGGTCAGGGTTGATATTAGGTTGTGCCACACCAAACTGGTCGATACGTGTACGCAACACGCGGAAGGTGCGGTCGAAGGCATCGTTGGCTTCCTGCCTGATGGCTGCAATAACCTTGTCGTCACTGTCGGTAACCTTGATACGATCCTGGTTGCCGGTAGCAAACAAAGAAGCCAGGCGTCCGTTTGGATTGAGCTTTTTATATTCTTCTACAAACAGGGTCACATAATCTGCACTGCTGTTGGCCTTTCTTACGTTGGCATTTTCCAATGCTTTTAAGAAGTTAGGCTCTTTGGTATTGTTGGCCATGGAACGCAGCAGCCCTGAAAGCTCCACTTCCATGGTGACGTTGATACCACCCTGGAGGTCGAGACCCAGGTTCAATTCTTCTTCTTTGGCTTTCTGGTAACTGACAGGACCTGTGAAGCTGTAGTGAACAGTAACGTCTTTGGTGCTGTCTAATAATCTTTTCAGACGGGCTTTGTAAACTGAGTCTTTCAAAGTCTCGTCAGCATTAGCATAGTTTTGGGCTACGAAAGATTTGGCCTTTGATTCCATTTTGTTTTCATGGCTACGTACCACCCAGGTAAAGGATAGTTCGTAGATAGAATAAAGGATAAGCAGGATAGTAAAAAAGCGGACTAAGCCTTTTAATTGCATACACGGTTTTTTTAAGAGTGGGCAAAGATAGTTTTTTCGCCTTAAATTCAGGCCTTAATTATAAGCCTTTTGAACGTCTAAAACGGCCTGTTTAAAGGCTTTTAGCCTTTTTTTAGCTTTATGATATCGAAATACCCAATGATCGCATGGCTGGTTGCAATGCTATTTTTATTTGGCTGCCGCTCTTCAAAATTGACCATGACACCCTCCATTGAATTGAAAAAAGATCCACACAAAGCCCTTTCAGATCCTTTTTTAAAAACGCTGTTGAAAGAAGCTGCACCAGGCATCGATAGCCTGGTGTGGATGGATGAAGCACATGCTGTCCAGATCATTTATACACAGGTAGACCGCACAGCTTCCGGAAAGCCCAGGTTTACCAATCATTATTACAAGGTAGATCCGGCAAAATATTTTTATCCAGCTTCCACGGTAAAGATGCCTGTGGCTTTGCTGGCGCTTCAGAAGCTTAACCAGTTAAAAGTGCCCGGGCTGGATAAGCACAGTACCATGATCACTGAATCGGCCTATTCGGGCCAGACGCCGGTGTATAACGATCCATCAGCGATTGACGGCAGACCTACTATTGCCCAATATATCAGGAAGATCTTTTTAGTGAGTGATAATGACGCCTTCAACAGGTTGTATGAATTCCTGGGACAGGAGTATATCAATGTGAGCCTGCATCAAATGGGGTATGACAGTGCGCAGGTAATTCACCGCCTGGATGTAAGCATGACAGAAGACGAGAACCGGCATACCAATCCGGTAAAATTCTATGACACGGCTGCCAGGCTGCTGTGGGAAAAACCCCTGCAGCAAAGTGAACTCCCTTACCAGCCCAGGCATACCTTGATGGGAAAAGGTTATAAGAAGAATGGTCAATTGGTGAATGCGCCTTTTGATTTTTCTAAAAAGAACCGGTTCACTTTGGTGGACCTGCATTCTATTTTAATGAGCGTGATCTTCCCTGAGGCGGTACCTAAAAAGCAACGCTTTCAACTTAGTAAAGAGGACTATGCTTTTATTTACAAGTATATCTCCATGAAGCCCGGTGAATCATCATTTCCTCAATATGATTCCAGCTTTCCTGATGCCTATTCCAAATTGCTGCTATTTGGAGGTAAGGGCAAAATGGATCCCAACATTAGGATCTTCAACAAGGAAGGCGATGCCTATGGATTTCTAACAGATGTGGCTTATATCGTGGACCTGGAGAAAAATGTAGAGTTCTTCCTGAGCGCTACGGTCTATTGCAATTCAGATGGTGTATTCAATGATGATCATTATGATTATGAGGAAACAGGGTTTCCTTTTTTGAAGGAACTGGGAAAGGCGTTGTATCAATATGAACTGCAACGTCCGCGTAAGCACCCGGCCCAATTAGATCAATTTAAAATTAGCTATGATTAATGAGTGAGTGTAATACTTACATTTGCTGCTTTGAAAAATACGCATGGAATTATCTTCATTACTTTCAAGATTCAGCGAACCTGAAACGTTGCGCATGGCGAAACTGGGCAGGGAGCTGAGGGCCAAAGGCCTGGATATTATTGACCTGAGTTTGGGCGAACCTGATTTTGATACCCCTGAACACATTAAGGAAGCTGCCAAAAAAGCCATCGATGAGAACTGGAGTCATTATACTCCTGTATCGGGCTATCTAGACCTGAGGCAGGCTGTATGTACCAAGTTCAAAAGGGATAACAACCTGGATTACCAGCCAGAGAATATCGTAGTGTCCACAGGCGCCAAGCAAAGCCTGGCCAATGCCATATTGAGTATTGTGGAAACCGGGGACCAGGTGATCATACCTACACCATTCTGGGTGACCTACCAGGCCCTGGTAGATATAACAGGAGCTGAAGCCGTTCTGTTGAAATCATCACTGGAGCATGGCTACAAGATCACTCCTGAAGAACTGGAAGCAGCCATCACGCCAAGAACCAAGCTGTTTATATTTTCTTCACCCTGCAATCCAAGTGGGTCGGTTTATAAAAAAGAAGAACTGGAAGGCCTGGCTAAGGTATTTGCCAAATACCCGCAGATCTTTATCATTTCTGACGAGATCTATGAATACATCAACTATGGTGGAAAGCCTGAGAGCATTGCCCAATTTGACTACCTGAAAGACCGAACCATTATCATCAATGGATTGAGTAAGGGCTTTGCCATGACCGGCTGGAGATTGGGTTATATGGCAGCACCGGTGGAAATTGCGAAGGCCTGCGAAAAGTTGCAGGGTCAATTTACCAGCGGCACCAATTCCATTACCCAGCGTGCAGCTATCACTGCATTGACGGCGCCACTGGATGCCACTCATGAAATGGTGAAAGAGTTTGAAAGAAGAAGAAAACGCGTGATGGAGCTGATGCACACCATTGAAGGATTCCGCTTTGCCGAACCTGATGGTGCGTTTTATGCATTCCCATGTGTGGACTTTTATTTCGGCAAGACTGATGGTGAAGAAGTGATCCGTAATGCAGACGACCTGTGCATGTACCTGTTGAACAAAGCACATGTATCTACCGTAACTGGTACTGCATTTGGAGACAGCCAATGTTTACGGTTGTCTTTTGCCAATAGCATGGAAAATATCGAAAAAGGATTTGCACGTATAGCAGAAGCCTTGAAGAAGCTGAAATAAGGAAGCCATTTGTTATAAGGAAGCTTTATTTGTTATTTCCAGGAATTGCGCATGCAATTGCAATACCTGTGGAATCACCAGCTGCTGTTCATCGTTGTGAATGATAAAATCACAAAGGCGCATTTTGATGTGCTCATCCATCTGCCTGTCCATGCGGTGCTGTACCTGCTCGCGTGAGACCTGGTCCCTCTCCATGACCCTTTTAATGCGCAGGTGTACAGGTGCGGTAACGCCTATAATATAATCGAGTTGGCCCGCCGAACCGCTTTCAAATAACAAGGCTGCTTCTTTAATAATATAAGGACCTGTTTGGCTGGCTATCCATTGTTCGGCATCGCGAAGGGTGGGTGGATGCACCAGGCTGTTGAGCAATTCCAGTTTTTCAGGCTGATTAAAAACCAGTTGGGCCAGGTAATTCCTGTCCAACATATCTTTCTTGTACACTTCCGCACCAAAATGATGTATGATGGCAGCTTTCAATTCAGGGTCTGTGTGATACAATTTTTTGGAGGCTTCATCTGCATAGTACACAGGCACGCTCATCAGCTCAAACACTTTAGCTACCGTGCTTTTTCCGGAACCGATGCCGCCTGTCAACCCGATCTTAAGCATAAACAGCAATAAAAATCCGAAGCTAATGGCTCCGGATCTCTAAAATAATTATTGTTTACTTATTTTTTCTCTACTACCGCGGTGGCAGGTTTGTTCAATTGAGTGGTCCACTCCATGGATATGGCGCTTTTTTCAATTTTGATATAGCTGCCAGGATTGATCTCCAGCTGGATGGTGGTGCCATCTTCATTCACTTTGTTGATAGTGCCATGAATACCTGCAATGGTTACGATCTTATCGCCCTTTTGAAGGTTATCTATAAAGTTCTTTTGATTCTTTGCTTTTTTAGCTTGTGGGCGTATGAAAAATAACCAAAATACAAGGATCATTAATCCAAGGAAAATAAACTGGAAAGAGCCTCCACCTGCCGGTGCCTGTAATAAATACATATTAGATGATTGAATGATTAAACTATTTTTTTGTTACGTTGACGTTGAATGAGAGAAAGTAGGATTTCTCACTGGTGTTGGCATTGACCGTGATGTTCTTCCTGTGTTCGCCTTCCGTTTGATTCTTACTGTCAAACTTGGCCTTGATGACGCCATCTCCGCCAGGTGCAATGGGCTCTGTAGGTTTTTCAGCTACTGTGCATCCGCAACCAGGAATGACACTGGCAATGACTAAAGGCTTGTTACCCGTGTTCTTCACATGCCAGGTGATATCGACAACCTGTCCCTCGTTTACTTTACCCAAATCCTGGAAGGTGGAATCTACCCATTGAAGGCTGGTGTAATTGGCAGAATCATCCATGGCGGCCGCATTCAGGGAATCTTTGTTCACAGCGGAGGCCTGCTTATCGGAATTAGCGCAGGACATGATCAATCCTGACAGGAATAAAAAGACTAAATACTTCATTCTTTGATTTTTGCGTGGCAAAGTTAAATGGAAATAAATGATCAGGGTTTTTCCTGGTTTAAATTATCCTGTGGAGCACTGACCTTGTTTTTTTTAAAATCTGTTTTGTTCAGCTTACCCTGTTGCACTAATTCTTTATGAATATTATCGAGGATACCATTGACAAACTGGCCACTTTGCTGGGTGCTATATTCCTTGGCAATGTCTATATATTCATTAATGGTGACCTTGGGAGGAATGGTCTCGAAATATAATAGTTCGGCAACGCCCATACGCATGATGATCATATCGAGCGCCGCTATCCTTTCTGCATCCCAATTCTTTAATTTAGGTATGATCAAGGTTTCCAGGTGTTCCTTTTTATCTATAACCGTAGTGATGAGCAATTTGGCAAAGCTCATTTTATCTGCACTTACTACCTCATTGAAATTGATAGCGCCGGGCTTTAATAATAATCCTTGCACCAACTGTATGACCATATCGGCATCATCATCCCAATTCATAAAGTGTTCTTCCAGGTGACTGATGAATACCTCATTAGGAATAATGAGATCGTTGAAGATAAAATCCAGGATCTCTCTTTCCTCTTTAATGGAACGGTCATTCACACTGATGTAGGCTTTATATTGAGGCGAGTCAACCAGTTCGAGGTATAATTTTTTCACCAACTCCTTATCCACCAGGTTTTCAAATTTGGCCTTACCCAATTGCTGTTGGTAGGAAGGATCTTCTTTTATTTTCCAAAGTAACTCGTTGCCCGCGATCTTTGTATTGACATTCAGATCGGCCTGTGAAGGCAGGTGCTTGCTGGATCGCAGGTAGGCATCTTTTTCTGCGTAACCGGCTACTTCAAATAAAAAATAGGTGAGGTATAAGAAAAGTTCCTTGGACTGGTCGAAATGGCGTTGTAATAATTGTACTGGCTCTCCAGGCTTCATTCCCTGCTCAAGGGTACTTAAAGTGTAAATGGTCTGCATCACCTTGACCCTTATATTCCTTCTGCTAATCATCGTTTAAGAACTATTTGAGCCGGCGAAGATAGGAACGATCAATTAAATGCGGGTAAGGATTAGCTTACTATAATCGTTAAAACCTTAGCTGTATCAAGTAGCTTACATTTATTCCTTTTCCTTTTTAGGCATTATTGCCGTGTCTTTTTTCAACGCGGAATATTGAGAACCATTGCTTGGTGTGGCAGTATGACCGGTAGGCGTAGCTCTTTGTCCGTCCTTCCAGTGATAGATCTTACGGTTGCTGAGTTGAGTAGAATCAATAGGTTTTGCAGCCTGTTTAGAATGTTTGACCGTTTTCTTTTTTACAGGATGTTTTTTATTAGTTTGAGAAAAGGTGAGGGTAGTGAATGCAAATACACTAAAGAGTGTCAGAAAAATATGTTTCATAAGAATTCAATTATATGAATCATATGTATCAAATGGATTGCCAATAATGAAGGCTTACCTGATGAGCGTGGCTGTACCTCTCAGGGTGCGGATCTCTTTGGTAACACGATCCGTATATTGTAAAAACCATACATACACACCAGAACCCTGGGGTGAACCGTTGACCCTGCCATCCCAGCCTGTTTTCCAGTTGCTGGTTTTATAGACCAGTTGACCCCACCGGTTGTACACGCTAAACTCCAGCTTTTCCGTCTTGATAGCATTCAGGACTTTTAGCTGGTCATTTTTTCCATCCCCGTTGGGTGTGAATGCATTGGGTACTGCCAGGTAACAGCTGCTATATATTATGATAGGTTTGGAAATTTTGCTCTCGCAGCCAAAGCTATCCGTGACAGCATAGTTTACCGTGTAGGTGGTGGTATTATATGGCTGGGCGTAGGTATGATCAGGTGATTCCAATGAAGATTGTGCGCCATCACCAAATGTCCACTGGTGCTGAACAATTTTTCCCTGTGCATTACTCGTAAACTGTACGGGCTCTTTAGGGCAATTGTCTTCATAAGCTGTAAAATCCGCCTTCAAAAAATTATCCAGCATGACAGACTGGTAGCTGGAATCTGTGCAAAAGCCATTGCTTACGGCAAGGCCAATATCTTTCTGGTCAAATTGTGTATACAGGGCCACAGGGTTTTGCAAATGGCTTGACTTATTATCATCCAGGGACCAATTCCATTGAGTGATTCCGTTACCACCAGGATGAAAAAAGGCTATGGTATCAACGCTACAGCCATACCCCTTAATATAAGTAAAATCTGCGTTGACCGTATCATAGACATTAAAACTGATAGCAGCACCCTGGGGCGTAGAAATGCCGCATTCATCAATGATGGTATTGCCATCATCGCCCTGCTTCAGTGTTAAGGTAAATTGGCCTTCCCTGTATAGCGGTTCGGTTAAATTGATCAGGATTTCTTTTGTTGATCCACCCGAACATTTTGCAGCGGCACCTAATACAGATACAGAATAAGGGCCCGAAATGGAAAAGTCTGTACCACCAGGATCTATACTTGTGCAAAGGATAGGCTTTTTGAAAATCAGTTTTAGCATCTGGGGCTGGCATTTGACAGGCTCCATGCTATCCATTGGGGTAGGGAGCAGGGGCAGCACTTCAAAATCCACTTTATCACCCACCGGTATGGTATTGTCGCAATAATCCAGCAGGGTATTGGCGTCGTTTCCCTTTTTTATACTGACATTATAATTACCTGGTGCCAGTGGAGCAGACAACTGGAGTTCAATGGAATCTGTATCGAAACCTATATCGCAACCAATGCCTGTGGCTTTTGTAATGGTGGTGGTTCCGGTGCTGATGGCGAAGTCGCTTCCTGATGGATCAAGACTGGAGCACTTGATTTTTTTCTTCAGCTTTACCCTGACCATATTGGCTCCGCAATTAACGTCTGCCGCCCGTAGCCTTGGGGTAGTAGTATCTGTAATCACAGCAGTGCCATTTTTAAAAGAAAGGGAATAGCCAACTTGAGAATCGGTAAAGTGGCTCACCAATAACAGGTAGGTATGACCTGCAGTGATCTCAGGCATGGCTGCATAGGAATTTCTATTGTCTGCCGGATCAGAAGCACATTGTATAAAGTTGACCCCTGTGGCGGAAGCCCCGGTATTGCCAAAAGTACCTGCCCAGTTGCCTGTAATGATCAGAGTTTTATCTGTAAAGACATCATTGGGGTCCCTGTCAGTGATATCGTACAATTGCCAGTCGTAATCATCGCCCTGGTTGGTAGGAGAAATCACGAAGCCCAGCTTGCCGGATTGGAAGCAGGTGAATTTATACCAGAAAGGATTTTTGTCTGCATAAGCTGCTCCTCCGGGACCACTGCAGCCTGGTACTTCCAGGTTGTGAGAGGAGCATATAGGTACTGTGGTTTGCTGGAAAACACTGGTGCCGCAAACAGGAAAAGCTGTCGACGGGGTTTGCCCGGGAGCTGTACAGGGTTGAGCCATAATCACTCCCGTGCAGATAAAGAAAGCTAGAATAAACAAAAGTCCTTTCATAAACAGTCGCCTGGATGGCTTTGATAGTTGAGCTTACAAATATGCAAAATGCTGCACAGAAGCTTCTAATTAATTGCTAAAGCTACCAAAGCCTGGGACAACTGGTAACTACCCGGCTTTTTCTTCTCCTTTTTCGCCGCGTTTGACAATATCGCCTGAAGTAAAAAGGATCTCTTTTAAAGTAGTACGCCATTTTTCTTTTTTACGGAGCAGGAATTCAAGATCCATCCCAAAATGCTTGAATTCTTCCTGTTGTGCATTCTCCATGATGGCCCTGGCCTCGGCATCCTTTTCTATGGATATGCGTTGTTCGTACCAGTTAATGGCCTCGGCTTCTTCGGTAAGAGAAGCCAGCATCCTGGCAATGGTTCGGGTTTCTGCTGATAGTTCTTCAGCCGGTTCGTGGTATTGATCGAATCCCATGCTAATATTTTTTACAAAGGATGCAAAAGCTGAGCCATGACGTTTATTCCTGAAAGTGAAAAAATGTCAAGTTGAAAAATATAATCAAGCTGTTTAATTGGTTGATATGATGCAGAACCTGAAATTTTTTCCGTTTCTGACCTAATGGCACGCAATTCGCCTACCTTTGCCCGCCTGACAAACGTTAGGACATCCTGAATAATTTTCATTAAACCAAAAATTCATAGAAATGGCTAACAAAGTAAATGTTACCCCTTTACACGACAGAGTAATAGTGAAGCCGGCTGCAGCAGAAGAAAAGACTGCCGGTGGTATCATTATTCCAGACACAGCGAAAGAAAAGCCTCAGCGTGGCACTGTGATCGCAGCTGGTCCCGGAAAGAAAGATGAACCTGTAACCGTTAAAGAAGGCGACACTGTTCTTTATGGTAAATATGCCGGAACCGAGATCTCTATCGAAGGACAGGACTACCTGATCATGAGAGAAAGTGACATACTGGCAATAGTATAACCCTTTAATCTACTGCTCTGCCAATGGGCTAATGGTTGGCAGGGAAATGATGTTCATTAGCGATTTTACAATTACTAAATATCAAATTAAATATTATGGCTAAACAACTGTTTTTCGAAACTGATGCCCGCAATAAAATGAAAAAAGGCGTTGATACTTTGGCCAACGCTGTTAAGGTGACCCTTGGTCCAAAAGGCCGTAACGTGGTAATAGAAAAGAAGTTTGGTTCTCCATCTGTAACTAAGGATGGTGTGACTGTAGCAAAAGAGATCGAGCTGGAAGATGCTATTGAGAACATGGGAGCCCAGATGGTGAAAGAAGTAGCTTCTAAAACTGCTGATATTGCAGGAGATGGTACCACTACAGCTACTGTTTTGGCCCAGGCAATCATTACTGAAGGTTTGAAGAATGTGGCTGCAGGTGCCAATCCAATGGACCTGAAACGTGGTATTGAAAAGGCTGTAAAAGCTGTTATCGAGAACCTCCGTTCACAGTCTCAAACTGTTGGCAATGACAACCAGAAAATTGAGCAGGTAGCTACTATCTCTGCCAATAATGACAGCGAGATCGGTAAACTGATCGCCCAGGCTATGGAAAAGGTTTCTAAAGATGGCGTGATCACCATTGAAGAAGCAAAAGGTATTGAAACTACAGTAGATGTGGTAGAAGGTATGCAGTTCGACCGCGGTTATATCTCTCCTTACTTTGTTACCAATAGTGAGAAGATGGAAGCGGAACTGGATAACCCCTATATCCTGATCTATGATAAGAAGATCAGCAGCATGAAAGATATTCTTCACATCCTGGAGAAAGTGGCCCAGCAAGGAGCTCCATTACTGATCATCTCAGAAGACCTGGAAGGTGAAGCACTGGCTACCCTGGTAGTAAATAAATTACGTGGTACGTTGAAGGTAGCTGCTGTGAAAGCTCCTGGCTTTGGCGACAGAAGAAAAGAAATGCTGCAGGACATTGCTATCCTTACAAAAGGTATCGTAATCTCTGAAGAGCAGGGTTATAAATTAGAAAATGCTGACCTGACCTATTTAGGTAAAGCTGAAAGAGTAGTAATAGACAAAGACAACACCACTGTAGTTGGTGGTAAAGGTGAAAAAGACGCTATTACCGGACGTATCAACCAGATCAAATCACAGATCGAGAATACTACATCTGATTATGATCGTGAGAAGCTGCAGGAGCGCCTGGCTAAATTAAGCGGTGGTGTAGCTGTATTGAATGTAGGTGCTGCTACTGAAGTAGAAATGAAGGAAAAGAAAGACCGTGTGGACGATGCCCTGCATGCAACAAGAGCTGCGGTAGAAGAAGGTATTGTTCCTGGTGGTGGTGTTGCGTATGTTCGTGCTATCGAAGCTTTAGGTAACATCCAGACCCTGAATGCTGATGAGGCTACAGGTGTTCAGATCGTTCGCCGTTCACTGGAAGAGCCACTGCGCCAGATCGTTGAGAACTGCGGTATAGAAGGAAGCGTAGTAGTAAATAAAGTGAAAGAAGGCAAAGGCGATTATGGCTTCAATGCACGCACTGAAGAATACGAAAACCTGATCGGTGCTGGTGTTATTGACCCAACTAAGGTTAGCCGTATTGCTTTGGAAAATGCAGCTTCAATCGCAGGTATGTTATTAACTACCGAGTGTGTGGTTGCTGACAAGCCAGAACCTAAGGCTGCTGCCGGTGCACCAGCAGGTATGCCAGGCATGGGTGGTATGGATTATTAATTCAATTAAATCCTCAAACGGGATTTACAATAATAGAGAGCCTCACTTGTATTAGTGAGGCTCTCTTGTTTTTGATATACAGGAAAAGAAACCTCTCAATTAAGTAGCTTTGCGGCTTACCAGGTCATTGGAACAATTTTATCATATGAAATTTGTTGTTAGTTTCTTAACCGGCTGTTGCTGCTTTTTACAATCTATCCATGCCCAGCAGGCTCAAATGGAAATGCCAGGTGGGAAAGGGGTTTTATACATGGGTTTTGGTACCAATCTTTCTTTTTATTCAAAGAGCGATATACATTTTACTTCTTCCAATTTTGACTTCACATTATATAAAGTAAGAGGCCGGGATGATGGCGGGCTGAAATTTGATGGTGGAGGAGCTGCCCAATATAGTTACCAGGTAGGTTATTATTTCAAAAAGAAAAATTTCGGTATAGAGTTCAATTTTGACCATATTAAATATTTTGTACGGCAAAACCAGGTGGTGCATTTAAATGGTGAGATCAATGGCCAGTCGTATGATACAGACACCACCCTGACACCCAATTTTATCCAGTTTGAACACAGCGATGGAGCTAACTATGCCCTGTTTAATTTTGTGAAATGGAAGAACCTGTCCACTGCAAAAAATGCCGCTCATTCTCTTGACCTGGTGGCTAAGGCAGGTGCAGGCCCGGTAATACCCAAAACCAATTCTACAATAGCGGCTGGTGTAAATGAACCAGGCAAGCACAGGGATGATACTTATAAGATTTCAGGATTTGTCCTGGCCCTTGAAGGAGGACTGCGATACACATTTGCCCGGCATTTCTACATTATGCCCAGTGTTAAGGCCGCCTATGCAGATTACACTCATTTTGTAATTAAGGATGGCTACGGGAACCAACACTGGTTTGCCATCCATGCCAACCTGTTGGTGGGTGTACTGGTAAACCTTTAATTTTTTACTTTTTTTGTGTGACACCGGAATATTTCAAGCAAATTGTTGTATCTTGAAGATATCCACTATTTACTGCTTACCTGATTGATTTTCACTTTTGGCCCTGTAATTGCGCTTTAATCCCTCCCTCTGGACCTTAACCATAATATTCACTCAAAAACCGATGTTTATGTTTAGCAAAATGTTCAAATGGATACGAAGCCGGTTCTCAGGTAAAAAAGTCAAATCCCCATTCGATAAGGACAATCCTTTTTTGATTTTATAATATGCTTCAGTAAGCCCGGTATTACCCCTTTTTTCCTTTGCATTCTTGCCTGTAGAATGAGGTGCTATTGTATGTCATAGCTATTAATATGCACCTGATGCTCATTGTATGCCTGTATTAACTTAGGACATGGCACCTTTATATCTATTAAGGAGGGTCTTGCCTGGATATTCAGTGAAGGCAGTATATGTATTTATCACTATTATAAAAAAAACTGGGGTGGGGGTTCTATTCCTAAATTCTTTATTGCATTTTTTGTTTTTTTCAATAACTGTTTTATACTTTCGTACTAGTTTCTCACTGTTGATTTTAGGTCCGGTTTCCTACCTTTACCTGTTAGTCGTTCCGGAGAAGAACCATGGTATCCTGGCCGGGGCGTATGTTCACCTGGTGAGCATTCGGGTTGAAGCCAACAGCTAGCATAAAAGTTTTTAAAACCTCATCTAAGGATGAGGTTTTTACTTTAGACGAATGATTTTAATAGAAACATCTGCAGAAGCCCGCTTAAGAATAAATACTTAGGCTGTGAAAAATAATTACCTGTTGTTTTTAAACTTTCACTGATAGTATACATCTGAATATCCGGAAAATTGCAATAGCCCTAATTAATAAATCAATACCATGGCAAAGCTTTTGCAATTAGAAGAACCAAATTATAGACACTATGAAAATGAAATTTTTAGCTTTACTTGGCGCTACTGCTATTACTGCCACTTCACTACATGCGCAAACTAATGCACGCATCCAGGCGGGGATCAACCTGGCCAATATTACTGTCAATGAAAATGGACGTGTTGACGATGCCAATATGTTAAGCAGTTTTCAACTGGGTATCATTGGCGATGTATACCTGGGAAGCATCTTGTACTTGCAGCCAGGTGTATTGTTTACCGGGAAAGGATCGAAGGTGCAAAAAGGCACTCAAGGATCCAATGGCTATTACAAGCAATCATTCAATCCTTATTACATTGAGGTACCTGCCAATATATTATTGAAGGCTCCGTTGGGTGCCACAGGTAGCTTTTTTGTGGGTGCAGGACCTTACCTGGGTATTGGTGTAGGTGGCAAAACAAAAACTGAAGGCCAGACCCTACTCGGTGTCACTTATTCAAGTGAAAACAAGATCAGGTTTTCAAACGATGATCCTACAACCCTAAATGAAGAGGAAGGAGCCGGATTCGGTATCGTGAAACGTTTTGATTATGGAGTGAATGGAACAGTTGGACTGGAAGGAAAGTCATTGGTGTTGGGTGTGAACTATGGCTACGGGCTTGCCAAGCTTCAATCAGGCAGCAACAATGCGCAGGACAATAATAATAAGAACAGGGTGGTGAGTATCACGCTCGGTTTCAAATTATAAAACATCGAAACACAAAGTAAAAAAGCCAGTTACTGATAACTGGCTTTTTTACTTTTTAGTACCAGTCAAAATATCGAATAGTAAGGACTTGCATGCTCAACTGGATTATCTTCGTCACATGCAAATAATGAGATGGCTATCTATAGCCACACTGGGCTTACTGATCTTTAGTTGTTTTTTGCCCTGGGTCTCTATTGAATCACAAAATATTATAGTAACGGGTATGAAGGCAGAAGCCATCAACTTTGGAAAGCCCGGACTATTACACATGATTTTGTCTGCGATCATGATACTGCTTCTGTTACTGAATAAAATCTGGAGTGTAAAGACGGCGTTTTTTGTTTCTGCTTTCAACATAGCCTGGGGCTTGCGGAATTTCATCTCCATTTCCGCGTGCAGCGCTGGCATCTGCCCCACGAAACATGTGGCCATTTACATAGCGCTGTTAGCGCCGGTAATTGCGACTGTGTTTTTAATGTTGATCAACAAAGAAGCACCTGCACCAAAGAATGAGGTGAGAAAGACAACAGAGCTTTAGTTCTTGTTCTTAAAGTCTCCACGTTTCCATGCCTGTATAAATTCTGACCAGGCAGCCGGGTTAAAAATATTCATTGGTGGTATCTGTCCGGTATAAGTGGCCTTATTGGCAATGTTACGGAACTGGAGGCTGGAAGCTTCTGAAGCATCGCCAGGAATGGTCTTCATCAAGATCCTACGCTTGGCCATATCGTTGTTTTGCCTGGCGATCTCAATATCATCATCTGGCACTTTGGTTTTCACAAAATCCCTTTCAAATTGTTGCGGGGTGGGGCGGGGTCGAATGATGGTTACAGGCAGGTAAGTTGTATCCTCCACCATGAGTTGAACTATACTTTGCTGGTTGCCTTCCAGGTTCCTGGGAATAATGATGGTTTTAGGTTTATAGCTTACGTGAGTAAATTCCACCACGTCTCCCTTTAATACTACGATTGAAAAAACGCCCTGGTTATTGGTGATGGTGCCCCTGTGAGAACCTTTTATGGTTATACTGACCGCTGGAATGCCCACCAGGCTGTCGGCAGTCATGACAAAACCGTACAATTGAACTACAGAATCTTTAACCGTTTCAAATTGCGCATTAGCGTGCTTAGTGAAGGCAAAGCTAAAAAGCAATAAAAGGGGTAAAAGTTTTTTCATCTCTTCAAAATTAATGTCCAATGAGTTATATCAGGAAAAGGGAAGTTTGTTTAAAGTAACTTTGCGACTTCATTAACATTTACAGTATGACAAAAGATAATGTGTTACAGGCGTTGAGTACCGTGCAGGAGCCTGATCTTAAACAGGACCTTGTAACACTTAATATGGTAAGGGATATAGAGATCGATGGTAATTATATTTCCTTTACAGTGGTGTTGACTACACCGGCATGTCCATTAAAAGACCATATTAAAAATGCCTGTATCAATGCTATAAAAGAAATTCATCCCAGTGCGATCGTAAAAGTGAATTTCACTTCCAGTACTACTACTATAAGAGCTGACAAGAGCACGGTGCTGCCGGGTGTCCGGAATATTATTGCAGTAGTGAGTGGAAAGGGTGGTGTTGGAAAAAGTACGGTATCCGCAAACCTGGCACTGGCGCTGGCAAAAGGAGGTGCTGCGGTGGGTTTGCTGGATGCAGACATCTATGGACCCAGTGTGCCTATCATGTTTGGCGTACGCGGAGAGAGACCGATGATGACGGAGATCAATGGCAAAGGAATGATCGTTCCATTGGAGCGTTATGACATTAAGTTGTTAAGTATTGGTTTATTGGTGGATGAAAAAAATGCTGTGGTATGGAGAGGTCCTATGGCCAGTAATGCCATCAGGCAGTTTATTACGGATGTACATTGGGGTGAATTGGATTATCTGGTTATTGATATGCCTCCCGGAACAGGCGATATTCATCTTACCTTAATGCAGACAGCACCGGTCACAGGAGTAGTAGTGGTCACTACGCCACAGGATGTGGCACTGGCAGATGCTAAAAAAGGTATAGCCATGTTTGGCCAGGCGCAGATGAATGTACCCATCATAGGACTGGTGGAGAACATGAGTTATTTTACTCCTGCAGAATTGCCTGACCATAAGTATTACATTTTTGGCAAGGAAGGGGGCAAGCGACTGGCTGAAGAATATGACCTGCCTTTCCTTGGACAAATTCCATTAGTGCAAAGTATACGGGAAGGAGGGGATATAGGTGTACCTGCCATGCTGAATGATGATGAGATCACCAGGAATGCATTCCTGGAATTTGCAGGTAGCGTGGCAAGAAGTGTTTCCATGCGCAATGCACACATGAAAAGTGAAGAGGTAGCAGAAGTAGTAGAAGAAAAATAATGTAACGCTGATGTATAATCTTCCTTACTTCAAAGAAGAAGATCCTAAGGTGGTCATGGATTTTATTCATGCCCACCCTTTTGCATTTATAACAGGATGTTCAGCAGATGGAAAACCTGTTGCCACACAGATACCTGTATTTATTGAAGAAAAAGAAGGTGGTCTGTTTTTAACAGGCCATATGATGAAGCATACCGATCATCATAAGGCATTTGAGAAAAATAATAATGTGCTGTGCGTATTTACAGGCCATCATTGCTATGTGAGCGCTACCTTATACAGCGATCCTCACCAGGCCTCAACCTGGAACTATATGTCGGTACACGTAAGGGGACAGTTACAATTCCTGGATGAGGCCGGTCTTATTGAGGTATTGAAAAAGACAAGTGCACATTTTGAAAATTACAATCAACAATCTACCACTATATTTGACAACCTGCCAAAAGAGTATACAGGTCGCCTGATGAAGGCTATAGTCGCATTTGAAGTGAGGGTTGAAGAAATAGAGAATGTCTTTAAATTAAGCCAAAACCGGGATCGGCAGAGCTACCAGAATATCATCAGTCATTTAAAGGAAGGAGATCCCGACGAGAAAACGATTGCCGGCGAAATGTTGAAAAGGCAGTCTCAGTTATTTCCTAAATAAGGTTGCCAGGCATAAGTCCCAGCCAGTCAAGCGCATTTTTAAATAAAAGCTTGTGCTTTTCCACCTCCGAAAGTTCCAGGGATTCTATTAGCGCCCCGGGATGGTGTTCTCCTAATGGAAAAGGATAATCACTTCCCATGCAGATCTTATCATCGCCAACGGCTTTCCTCAGGAAGGCAAAACTATTTTCGTCATGCACCAGGCTATCCACCCAGAACCTGCCCATATAATCTGACGGGTCTGTAGTATTATTGATTTGAGTAAGATCAGGTCTTACTGCGAAGCCATGAGCTATTCTGCCAAGCGTATAGGGAAAGCTACCACCACCATGTGCAAACGCAATCCTGAGTTTGGGAAAATTTTCAAAAACGCCACCAAAGATTAATGAGCAGATGGCCCGTGTAGTTTCAGCAGGCATACCTACCAACCAGGGAAGCCAGTATTGCGGCATGTCTTTTTCGCCCATCATCTCCCATGGGTGAATGAATAAAGAACAGCCCAGTTCTTCAGCTCTTTTATAAAACGGAAACAATTCCTTTGCATCCAGGTTCTTACCATTGATATTCGTACCGATTTCCAGCCCTGGCATCTTTAGTTCTGTGATGCATCTTTCCATTTCCTGGATGGCCATATTCACATCTTGCAAAGGCACAGTTCCCAAACCTAAAAATTGTTTATTGCCCTTGTCCACGGTTTCAGCTATATGGTCGTTCAGGAAGCGCGAAGTTTCATGCGCGTCTTTGGGATGTGCCCAATAATTAAAAAGTACGGGTATAGTGGATAGTACCTGCGTGGTCACACCCGTTGACTCCATATCTTTTAACCTGGCAGTAGCATTAAAGCAGTTTTCTTCTACCTCCCTGAATACTTTATCGCCTTTCATCATACAGGCTTTACAGTTCCTGTGTTCCAGGTGAATGAATTCTTCATAGCCAAACTTTTGCACCCAGTTAGGCATTTTAGAAGGCATGATATGGGTATGAATATCGATCTTCATATGTGGTGGATGCACAAAGAAAATATAACGCAGTGGCAAAGCCTAATTATTCTTGATCACACTGCCTTTGCAGGAGGTTCCATGACTGTGCCGCATTTACTGCAGGTTCTTAATGATTCATTGGAATAAAATCGATCCATGATAGGAGGAAGTTGTTTGACTATATCCTTTACAAATACTGATTCTTCATACAGCTTGTTGCCACAATTTTCGCAGAACCACATAAATGCATCTTCTTCATTTTCTGCTTCCTCCCTGATCTTTTCGATGACAAGTCCTACAGTATTGGCAGGTCGTTGGGGTGAATGCGGTGTTTGAGGTGGCAACAGGAAGATATCGCCTTCATTGATCATGATGTTTCTCGGATGTCCATTTTCTATGATCTTCAGTACAATATTTCCTTCTACCTGGTAGTAAAGCTCTTCACTTTCATTGTAGTGGTAGTCTTTCCTGCTATTAGGCCCTCCAACCACCATCACAATAAAATTCTCTGCCTGCTTATAGATACACTGATTTCCTACAGGAGGCTTTAACAGGGATCGGTTTTCATCGATCCATCTTTTCAGGTTAAAGGGTGCAGCAATCATACTTTAGTTTTATACGTTTTATGGGCCATGTATATCACCTCTTTCAAAAGGTGTTATACTTTATCAATTCAAATCAAAAATTACAACAAATCTGTTTAAGTTTGAAAGTATGAATTTATCATTGGAAGGCCGTAATGCTGTAATATGTGGCGCCAGCCAGGGAATAGGTTATGCCATAGCTGAAGAACTGGCCCTGATGGGTGCCAATTGTATTTTATTGGCCAGGAATGAAGAGAATCTTAAGATTGCGGTTAGCCAGCTTGATACCACACTCAGGCAATCTCATTCTTATCATGCTATTGATTTCAATGATCTCAACAAAGTAAAAGAATTGATCAATACAATTTGTGCTTCCCAGTCCATACATATACTTATCAATAATAGCGGGGGACCTAAGGCTGGGCCTATAGTAGATGCAAAAGAGGACCAGTTCCTGCAAGCTTTTACACAACACCTTATCGTCAATCATATATTGACCACCGCTGTCATTCCCGGAATGAAGCAGGAACATTTTGGAAGGATCATCAATATTATTTCCACTTCTGTGCGGATACCTCTCAAAAACCTGGGTGTATCAAATACCATCCGGGGAAGTGTGGCTTCCTGGGCGAAGACCATGTCGAATGAGTTGGGTGAATTTGGCATTACTGTTAATAATGTTTTACCTGGCTTCACACGAACCAGCAGGTTGGAATCTCTTGTACAATCTACATCACAGCAAAAAGGTACATCCATAGAAATAGTGGAAAAGGAAATGATGGAAGAAGTACCCGCTAAACGGTTTGGGGAAGCCTCCGAGATTGCTGCCGTGGCAGCATTCCTGGCATCACCCGCTGCAGCTTATGTAAATGGAACCAGCATTCCGGTTGACGGGGGCAGAACAGGGAGTATATAATTCCAGTCATTTAATTAAATGAGGTAAACTTATATATGGATGTATCTATTCCTGCTTTTCTTGAAAATTATATTGGTGGCCAATTGGTGCCTCCATTGTCAGGCAGGTACGTACCAAACATAGCGCCTGCTACAGGAACCCATTTGACACAGGTTCCTGATAGTGACGAAAAGGATATTCAACTGGCAGTTGATGCTGCAAAAAAAGCATTTCCAGGGTGGAGTACTACATCAGCGGAAGAACGTTTCCGACTTTTGAACCGTATAGCTGATCTGATTGAAGCCCATACAAATGACCTGGCATTGGCAGAAACCATTGATAATGGCAAGCCTTTATGGCTCAGTAAAAAAACAGATATACCCAGGGCTTCGGCCAACTTCAGGTTCTTTGCTACAGGTATTATGCATTTTGCCTCCGACAGCCATATGATGGAGGAAAAGGCGATCAATTATACCCTGCGACAGCCGCTTGGCATAGTGGGTTGCATTTCGCCCTGGAACCTGCCTTTATACCTGTTTACCTGGAAGATAGCTCCTGCTTTGGCGGCAGGAAATTGTGTGTTGGCCAAACCATCGGAAGTGACGCCAGTAAGTGCGTACCTGCTTGGCAGGATCTGCAAGGAAGCTGGGCTACCTGATGGTGTATTGAATATCATACATGGCAAAGGTGAGCAGGCAGGGGAAGCTATTGTAAAGCATCCTTCCGTAAAAGCGATCTCATTTACGGGAAGCACCCGTGCAGGTGAACAAATTGCCCGCATCGCGGCTCCTATGTTTAAAAAATTGTCATTGGAGCTGGGAGGCAAGAACCCCAATATCATATTTGCTGATTGCGATTGGGAAAACATGATGAACACCACCATTCAATCATCATTTTTGAACCAGGGACAGATCTGTCTTTGCGGATCAAGGATCATAATTGAAGCATCTATTTATGATCAATTCAAAAGGGAATTTGTCGAAAGAGTGAAAGCACTCAAGGTGGGAGATCCTTTAGAGGAAGATGTGAAGCAGGGCGCTATTGTCAGCCAGCCACATTTTCAAAAAATAACCAATGCTATAGAGACCGCTAAAAGAGAAGGTGGCACTATACTATGTGGCGGCAACGTGGTGCAAGTAAAAGGCCGCTGTGAAAACGGTTATTTTATTGAGCCTACTATCATTGAAGGATTAGGACCGGATTGTGAAACCAATAAAGAGGAAATATTTGGACCGGTCGTTACCCTGCAAACCTTTAAGACCAGGGAGGAAGCCATTGCCCTGGCCAATTCTTGCCATTATGGACTTTCAGCCACCATCTGGACGCAGGATATTTCAATAGCCAACAAAACAGCCATGCAATTGGAAGCCGGCATCATTTGGATCAATTGCTGGTTGCTGCGTGACCTTCGAACTCCATTTGGAGGTGTTAAGAATAGTGGGGTAGGCAGGGAAGGGGGATGGGAAGCATTTCGTTTTTATACCGAAGCTAAAAATGTGTGCGTGGCTTTATAAAAAACAGTTTAAGAACATGGGTGATATCATCAAAACGGATCATGCGGCTACACCACTTGGGGCTTACCCGCATGCAAGAAGAGTAGGTAATCTTTTATTTCTTTCGGGTATTGGACCAAGAAGCGCGAAGGATAATAGCATTCCCGGACTTAAAATGGATGCTGATGGAAATATCATTTCCTATGATATAGTGGCTGAATGTCACGCCGTGTTTGCCAATGTAAGATCAGTGCTGGAATCGGCAGGCAGCAGCTGGAACCAGATTGTGGATGTAACAGTATTTCTAACCAATATGAAGGAAGATTTTTCAAAATACAACCAGGTTTACAATGATTATTTTAAGGATGTGGAAGCCTGCAGAACCACAGTAGAAGTGAAAAGTTTGCCTACACCTATTGCTATTGAGTTAAAAGTAATAGCCACAATTGATTAAAATGGATTACCAGAATAGTATTGCCTTTGCAAATGAATTAGATGAGGCTGACAATTTGAGGGACTTTAGGAAGCTGTTTTTTATACCCCAACACAATAATAAGGATGCTGTGTATCTCAACGGAAATTCCCTGGGATTACAACCCAAATCCACGATAGATTATATCAACCAGGAACTGGAAGATTGGGCAGCCCTTGGTGTTATGGGACATACCAATGCCAGGAGTCCATGGGTCAATTATCATGAAAGTTTCGCGGCCCCTTTAGCTAACATTACAGGTGCTTTGCCTTTGGAAGTAGTAGCCATGAACCAGCTAACGGTCAATTTACATTTATTGATGGCCACCTTCTATAGACCAACTCCTGAACGGTATAAAATAATCTGTGAAGCCAAGGCCTTTCCTTCCGATCAATATGCCCTGGAAAGCCAGGTGCAGTTTCATGGATTCAATCCTAAAGAGGCCATTATAGAGGTTCATCCACCCGAGGGAGAAAGTATTATCAGAACGGAAGATATTTTATTGGCTATTGAAAAGCATGGAAACAGTACGGCTGTTGTATTGTTCGGTGGAGTCAATTATTATACAGGGCAGGTATTTGATATGGCCACCATCACAAAAGCGGCTCATGAACAAGGAGCTTTTGCAGGGTTTGATCTGGCACATGCCGTTGGTAACATTTATTTGCAACTGCATGACTGGGATGTTGATTTTGCCTGCTGGTGCAGTTATAAGTATCTGAATTCAGGACCTGGTGGAGTGGCCGGCATTTTTGTTCATGAAAAGCATGCCACTAACCAGGATTTACCCAGGCTGGCAGGCTGGTGGGGTACTTCCAAGAAGAACCGTTTTCAAATGCACCCGCATTTTGATCCCATCCCTACCGCGGAAGGCTGGCAGCTCAGTAATGCGCCCATACTTTCCCTGGCAGCTCATAAAGCTTCCCTGGCTATTTTCGAGCAGGCAGGCATGGAAACGCTTTTACAAAAAAGCCAGCAGCTAACCAGGTTCCTGTTTTTCATTCTCAATGACATCAATGAAAAGCAACACAGGAAAGTGACCCAATTGATCACACCTCCGGATGCTCATGGCTGCCAGGTTTCTTTACTGATGCTGGAACAGGGAAGAGCCATCTTTGACGCCCTGATCGATCATGGAGTGATAGCGGATTGGCGGGAACCAAACGTAATTAGATTGGCCCCTGTTCCCTTGTACAACAGCTTTGCTGATGCTTGGACCTTTGGTAACATCATACAAACCATATTACATCAATGATAAAGAAGCAAGCAGTCATTATTGGGGCAGGATTGGTAGGCTCATTGCTTTCCATTTATATGTCAAAGAGAGGCTATCAGGTTACCATCTTTGAGCGCCGCAACGATATGCGCAAAGAAACTGTGGAGGCAGGACGCTCCATCAACCTGGCCTTGAGTGACAGGGGTATTAAGGCATTAAGGGAAGTGGGAGTGGATGATAAGATTATGCAAATTGCTATACCCATGCATGGGCGCCAGATACATCATGTGGATGGCCGGCAGGCTTTTCAACCTTATGGTAAAGCAGGAGAATATATCAATTCAGTTTCAAGAAGGGAGCTGAATGTAAGGCTAATGGATCTGGCAGAACAACAAGGAGTAGCCATTCAGTTTGGTTATAAATGTGAGGGTATTGATTGGGAGAAAAACGAGATCCTGTTCAGCACAGGAGAAAACAAGCAGACGATTGTTCCTTTTGAAATTTGTCTGGCGGCTGATGGTGCTTTTTCGGCAGCACGGTTAAGCCATATGCTGCAGCATACCCAGTTTGATTACCACCAATACTATATTGATTGTGGTTATAAAGAACTGTCTATACCTGCAGGACCCAATAACAGTTTTCAATTAGAGAAGCATGCATTGCATATCTGGCCCCGCAAGGATTATATGCTCATTGCGTTGCCTAACCCTGATGGTTCATTCACCGGCACCTTATTCTTTCCTTTCAAAGGTTCTTTATCTTTTGAAAAATTAACTACCAAAGAGGCTGTCAAGGCTTTCTTCCAAAATACCTTTCCTGATGTAGTTGAGCTGATACCTGATCTTTATGAACAATTCTTTAAAAATCCTACTTCTTCCCTGGTCACCGTTAAATGTTTTCCCTGGATACGGGAAGATAAATTTTGCCTGATTGGTGATGCAGCTCACGCCATCGTGCCCTTTTTTGGCCAGGGTATGAATGCAGGATTTGAAGATTGCAGTCTTTTAAATGAGATAATGGAATTATATGCCGATGATTGGGAAACTATACTATCAAAATTCCAGTCTTTACGCAAGCCTGATACCGATGCTATAGCAGATCTCGCCATCAACAATTTTATAGAAATGCGGGCTAAAACAGCAGACCCGAAATTTTTATTACAGAAAAAGATTGAGTCCAACTTATATGAAAAATACCCGGACAAATGGATCCCGGCCTATTCACAGGTGACCTTCCACCCTGAGATCCGTTATAGTGAAGCCCTGGCTAACAGTGAAAAGCAGGAAGCTATCATGCAGGAGGTGATGTCTATGCCAGGTATCGAGGAACAATGGAATACAAGCCAGGTTGAAGATATGATACTGTCACGATTGCAGGGCGTACCTCATCGCCAAACCTAATATAAGGGTATAAAATATGCAGCCTGCTATATCTTCGCTGCTATGACACGTAATCAATTAGCCGAAGCCATATTTTCCAGGCAGAGTTACCTATGCGTTGGCCTTGACACTGACCCCGCTAAGATACCTGCTCATTTGATGACCCTGGAGGACCCGGTATTTGAATTCAATAAACAGATCATTGATGCTACCAAGGATCTGTGCGTGAGCTATAAAATAAATACTGCTTTTTATGAAGCACAAGGTTTAAAAGGCTGGGCAGCTCTTGAAAAAACGGTTGATTACATTCCTTCCTCTCATTTCAAAATTGCTGATGCCAAGCGCGGGGATATAGGCAATACCTCATCGCAATATGCAAAAGCATTTTTTGAATCCATGTCTTTTGATTCAATAACTGTAGCTCCCTACATGGGAGAGGATAGTGTAAAGCCCTTCCTGGCCTACAAGGAAAAATGGGCTATTATACTAAGTCTTACTTCCAACCCCGGTGCGCGTGATTTTGAAATGAAAAAGCTTGTAAGTCATAAGGAAACGCTGGATGAAGGAATTCATATCACCAGGAAGGAAACCAGTTATCTCTATGAAACCGTTTTGTCAACTTCTTCGCTCTGGGGAACGGACGAAAATACCATGTATGTTATTGGTGCTACCCAGGCGGAAGAGTTTGATGCTGTAAGAAAACTCATACCCAATCATTTTTTATTGGTACCCGGAGTGGGTGCCCAGGGAGGAAGTTTAAAAGATATTTCTGAAAAAGCTATGATCGCTGATTGCGGATTATTGGTGAATGCCAGCCGAGCCATTATTTATGCCTCTTCCACGGAGAACTTTGCAGAAGAAGCCAGGAAGGTGGCCCATGCTTACCAGCAGGAAATGAGTAAATATCTTAATCATTTCAAAAAATGATACAGTAAAATAAGGCTTAAGTTCTCAGCATTGATCCGCTACTCCACCAACAAATCTTTAACTATTTGCGGTGCAATTTTGGATGGCTGTACCCGTTAATCTTTCAACATGAAATACGGCTTTCACCTCGGTTGTTTACTGCTTTTTTCTCTTCTATATATAACAGGGTTTTCTATGGATCATCCACATCCAGGACCGGGGCCCTCTGTTGGCCTTAATAAATCTGTAATCATCAAACTGGTGAATGAGGCACGCAAAAAAGGTTGTAAATGTGGTGATACCTATTATTATGCGGCGGCGCCTTTAGTCTGGAATGAGCAATTGGAAAAGGCAGCTTTTGAACATTCCAATGACATGTATCAAAGAAATTATTTCAGCCATGTTTCGCCAGAAGGATTCAAAGCAGGAGAAAGGATTGAAAAGGCTGGTTACCATTGGATGATGTACGGGGAGAATATTGGCATGGGATACAAAACTGAAAAAGAAATGGTGGAAGGCTGGCTAAAAAGCCCCGGCCATTGCAAGAACATCATGAACAAAGGTTATAAGGAAATGGGTGTTGCCAAAGTGGGTAGCTACTGGACGCAAACCTTTGGTGCCAGGTAAAATTTGCTTAATTAACAAGCTTCCTCCTTTTATTATATAATAAGCACTTCCACTCATGCCATTCCTTTAGCAGGGCGGCTTGTACTACAACCAATTGAGTTATCGACTATTTTTGCCGGCATGGCAACCGATCAATTCCAATCACCCGATTATTACCTTGTAGATGAACTATTGACCGAGGAACATAAACTCATTAGAGAAACGGTTCGCAACTACGTCAAAAAACATATCTCGCCTATCATTGAAGATTATGCACAAAAGGCCGAGTTCCCGGTGCAGATTGTAAAGGAGTTAGGCGATTTGGGATGCTTTGGCCCTACCATACCAACAGCGTATGGAGGGGGTGGCCTGGATTACATCAGTTATGGATTAATGATGCAGGAATTGGAAAGGGGGGATAGCGGTGTTCGTTCCACAGCCTCGGTACAAGGTTCATTGGTTATGTTCCCGATTGCGGCTTATGGAAGTGAAGAACAAAAAATGAAGTACCTGCCTAAACTGGCTAGTGGAGAATGGCTGGGATGCTTTGGATTGACAGAGCCTGATCATGGCAGTAATCCTGCAGGCATGCTTAGCAACATTAAAGATGCTGGAGATCATTATATTCTGAATGGCAGTAAAATGTGGATCTCCAATGCACCCTAT
>JAEZLJ010000011.1 GCA_023415275.1 Bacteroidota bacterium | reverse complement strand
TGTGATGGTTTGATCCAAACCTGCATTGGCTGTGGGAGCCTGGTTAGCAGCTGCATTGACAGTGATCACCACATCATCTGTGGCGGTTGCACCGCTATTATCTGTAACAGCCAGGCGGAAAGTGTAACTGCCTTGAGTAAGTCCAGTAACGGTGGTGGAAGCTGAAGCAGGAGCAGTAATAGTTGCTGCACCTCCAGAGACTTTTGTCCAGCTATAGGTAGCAATGGATCCATCAGGATCTGTTCCACTTCCTGAAAGGGTTACTGAACTTGCAGGCACGGTAATGGCTTGATCTGCTCCTGCACTAGCAGTAGGAGCCTGGTTAGCCGGAGCTGCACCTACCAGTTCCATCCAGTTAATGTTCCAGCCTGCAGCAGAAGAAGATTCTAATCTTAGGGTTTCAGACCCTGCTATAAGGTTAACAGGAACGGTTACGGTTTGCCATTTTTGAAACCCACCGGTGGTAGGAATGTTTACAGTGGCAAGAGAACTTCCAACACTATTCTTTACAATAAGTTGTGCGCCTGAATATGGGGTGGCTATTCTCAAATTAAGCTGGTATGTACCTGAGCTACCAATAGTCAAACCATAATCCATCCAATCTCCATTATCTACCCAACCTACATCCAAAGTTCCCCCGGTATCTGAACAAGCCTCTGTCTGAACCCCGAACATAGATGTCCAGTTTTCAGCTTCCACATGGTATACTGATCCCGGTGAAACAACTGAAATTACATTAATACCTACATCATCGGTACCCCGAATTCCATTTGAATCTATAGCAGTTAACCTGAATACAAAATTACCCTGCACCAATCCTTTTACAAGAGTTGTAGTTTGTGAAGAATCAGCAATTATTCCGGCGCCTGGTCCGGAAACTTTTGACCAATTATAAGATGCTATGGACACTGTGGTATCCTTTAAACTACCTTTTAATAAGACCGAATCTATTGGTAATATGATTTGCTGGTCAGCACCTGCATTGGGAGCTGGACGGTTATAGGGAGGATTAAAAACAGTTTTTCTGCTATAAATATTAATAAGTCCCGATGAATTATAAGAAAAAGCATCTGCCCCTGACACAGAAACCGAGCTGATAGCAGCACTATTATCTACCAACAGCGATATATCCCTGAAACTATTATTGGTGGGCACTTTACTTAAGTCCAGCTTTATAGTCAGCACATTATTCTTAAGGGACTGGGTCATTGATAATTTCCTTTTTACTTCCCGGTATTCCAATAATTCCTGAAGGCTGGCGATCCAGATAGTATTACCGGATGTTGTATCTACATAATCAAAAAAGGATTTAAATCCTTGCCAGTTATTGGAATTATAACTATGCGTACCAAGGCGGTAAATCTTATGAACTGTGCTGGAGGACTTTGACCTAAGACTACTGATACGGGTCTTTAGTTCATTGGTAACCGTGGTATTGGCCCAATCATCAGTGAAATCTCTAAGAAATACATTGAAACTGGTATCCAGTTGCGAAAGGTCAGCCAGGTGATCTGTCCACATATTCACAGGCTGAGAGGTGTATCCATCAGTAACACTTTGGGACGTTGCTGCCATGAATCCCTGCTGTTGTACATAAGGATTATAACCAGTATAATTAGAAGGTGTCACCCATATCCTGGAAACAAAACCCGTTTTATCATATATAAAATTGGTATTCTCCAAAATATTCCGGGGAACAGTAAAATTATTTGTTACGTAATATTGATCCTGCTCATGATAGAACCCATGATTTTCCAATAAAAAGCCCGAAGCAACCAGGTTAGTAAGTTGGGTAGCACTTAATAGTGAAGGAACAGTAGTCAGGTCGCCATCATTATAGTTGCTATGTGCGGTCATGGCAATTCCCATAGAATATGGTTTATTATTACCGCAACCATCTGTGAAGAATTTACCGGGGTAATTGATCCCATCTTCCTGGGCCACCCCACCTTGTAAAAATGCCTTCACACTCATAACATTAGCAGGCTGATCATCAATGTCCATGCTTAAAACTGACTGTTTATTATATTTCAAGTCAGCAATTGAAACCTTTGAACTTGATGGATTAGCACTATACTTGACAGTGACGGTAATTACCTGAGAATGACTTAAATAAGGTAATAAAGAAAGAAAGATGAAGGCAATAAATCCAACACGAAGGATATTGGAATTTTGATATTGGTGTTTTGGCATCACGCTCTTCTCCACAGGAATAGTTTTGATATACAATGATAAACGGATTCAAATGTATATTAAACTTTACTAATTTGATCATAAAATGGCCAATCCAACCAATACGGCGATGTTTGGATAGAAATCATCGGTCAATCAACTAAGGCCCTGTATGAGCCTAATAGTTGAATCCACTACAAAAATGGCTTAAAAAATGGTTTTGTAGCAAGCTCAAGCATAGGAAGGTCTCCTTTGGTATCTCCATATGCATATATTTCATCAAATTCATCTATAGAATAATTTTCCAGGATGCGACGGACCTTTTCCTGGCCATGACAGTTTTTCCCGGAGATTTTACCAGTAATGTTACCATTGATCACCTCTAATTTGCTTGCTATAAGGATTAAATTATTTTCATTACACCAGTGACATATCCAGTTTTCCGGGGAAGCGGAAACAATAACCACCACAAAATTCTCCTTTTGAAGCCTTTTGATCTCTTCCACTGCACCGGGCCTTATTAAAGAAGGCAAAACACGATTGGTAAACTCCCTGGTGAGTATTTCAAATTTTTTAGCCTCGGTACCTTTAAAAAAATAAGTAAGTATTTTTTCTTTGGCAGATTGGTTAGAGATCAGTTTTATTTTAAAGGCAACCAGGTAAAAGATATTATATAAAAAACCGAGGTAAAAAGACAGGCTTCCCTTGGCAAATTTTATAAATTCCAGCAATGTATCCCTGGTAGTTATCGTACCATCAAAATCAAAAAAAGCAATCCCCTTCTTCACAACTTCTTCTTTTTAAAAATGGATTCGGGTATGTTTGTAATGATCATCATAATCCATTTCCAGAACCACTTTACATAGATTACATCTTTTTTATTACGAACGCCATTATAGATGGCATCAGCAACTGATTCCGGTTTAGCTGTTAATATAGCGGGCAACTTTAAATGTTCTGTCATTTTAGTATAAACAAACCCTGGCAATACTGTCATCACATGCACATGGTCATGGTAAAGTTTATTTCTTAAGCCAGATAAATAAGCTGTAAATGCAGATTTAGCGCTTCCATAAATATAATTGCTTTGTCTTCCCCTGTTGCCTGCCACAGAACTAATACCTACTATTGTTCCCCTTTTACGGGCCGCATAATCTGAAGCTATCAAGTTCAATATGGACACTGCCCCAGTATAATTTGTGTTGATTGTGCGAAGGCTTTCTTCCCATTCATTGATAACCTTCTCATTATCGTTCATGTACCCGATGACATATATAGTGACATCTGGTTTGGGTTGAAGCGCATTATAAAAAACAGCATGAGATCTAAAATCCAATGCATCAAAAGGATGCAGGGAACACTTTACCCCATAACGGATTTCTATATCTGATTGAAATGGTGACAATGCATCAACATTTCTTGCAGCCAGTTGAACATCATATTTTTCTGAAGCAAACTTCCTTGCTATAGCATATCCAATATCTGAAGTGGCACCTAATATTAAAACTGTTGACATAATAATTCTTATTGTGTAATCCGTAATCGCCGCGCCTGTACAGAATTGATACGATATCCCGGGTTATATTTTTTGATGATGTCACGGAATTGGTCAGCATGCTCATAACTTTTCCAAAACACTTCTGCATTCATCCTGGCATCTTTTGAGAGATAAAGCCTTCCATTATACCGAATGACTATTTTATCCAATTCATCAAGGAAAGGAAATAAATTATCTCTCACAGGGAAATCCAAAGCAAGCGTATATCCCTTTTTGGGAAATGAAATAAGGTCATTTTGTTCCCCAAAAACTTTCAATACGGCCAGAAAAGAACCCATTCCTGCATCACTGATACGGTGAAGAATTTCTATGAGTCCCTGCTTACTTTCTAATGGTAAAACAAATTGATATTGCAGAAAACCTTTTTTGCCATAACCCCGGTTCCAATGCAATACTGCATCCAATGGATAAAAGAATGGCTCATAAGACACCACATTATTGATCTCCTTTTTCCTGTTCTTGGCATAAAACAATAGATTAAATGCCTTCACTGTAAATTGGTTCAATACAAATGATGGAAGGTTGAAAGGAAAAGAGACCTGTTTTTTGGCAGGTAACTTCAAAGGTTGATTTCTTTGTTTTGCATCCAGGTCTTGTAAGCTGGCATGCTCACCCAGCATTAATATACTTCTTCCAAAATTCTTTCCTTTTTTAAGGCAATCAATCCAGGCGACTGAATACGTATAATCTTTATATTCATCAAACAGGCGCAAAACCTCTTCCAGGTTCTCAGCCTTGATCTGCTTTTGTTTGATATAAGACGTTTCTATTTTCTTCAGATCAAACTTTACCCTGGTAATAATTCCCGTAAGTCCCATTCCTCCACAGGTGGCCCAAAAAAGATCCTGGTACTTGGTAGAAGAACAGGTAAGCGTTTCACCCGATGATAACAGCACATCCATTTCTAAAACATGTGCAGAAAAGGATCCGTCAATGTGATGGTTTTTCCCATGAACATCACTGGCTACAGCTCCGCCAACAGTGATATACTTGGTACCAGGTGTTACTGGCAAAAACCATCCTTTTGGAACAATCACTTCGAGAATCTTATCTAAGGTTATTCCCGACTGACATTCAAAAATGCCCTGGACAGCATCAAAAAAAAGGATCTTATCATACTTGAGAGTGGACAGAGTATGTTTTTCAAGAGAAGCATCTCCGTAACACCTGCCATTTCCTCTTGCAATAATTGAATCACTTTGTTGAACAGATTCTTTGATCTGCTCCGTAAAAGAAAATGTTTTCTCTTCTGATTCTATAACTGGAAAGTTGCCCCAGTTGGCAATGTTTTTTTTCATCATTGGAATAATGTCACATCTTTCATGTAAATGATCAAATAAAAGCTGGCTATCCAAAGCAGTATAGATATCTGGATGAAACGGTCTTTATAAAGAATTCTTGTCGGGGATCCTGCAGCAGCGTGTACAAAGATGATTTGCAAATATCGTAAAATTCCGGCTAAAACAAAAAGACAGGTATAGTATAATCTATAAGTTCCCATCCTTCTGATCACATCTGGTGACATGGTGTACATAAAGTAGGCTACCACTATCACAGCGCAAACCAATGATAATACTACATTCAGATATTCCAGGTTATACCCCTTGATGGATTTTCTCATGTCGGTTCCGGAAGACAGCTTTAAAAGCACATCATCCCTTCTTTTACCAATAGCCATGAAAAGCGCTAACAGGAAAACCATGATATTCAGCCATTCTGTAAGTCCTATCATGGCAATGACCGCCCCACTCTTAATACGTAATACGAATCCAATGGCTACAATAATAATGTCAAGAATAGGTATGGTCTTCAAACCAAAAGAGTAAGCCAGGTTTAGCACGAAATAAATACCCAGCACAAAAAGAAACTTATCTCTAATAAAGTAAGCAATTGCAAATCCTGTAATCAATAATATAATACAAATAACCAGGGCAGCAGGTTTGGAAATCGCCCCCGATGCCAGTGGACGGCTTTTTTTCTCTGGGTGTTTTTTATCATCTTCTATATCCCTGTAATCATTGATTATATAAATACTACTTGCAACTAATGAAAATGCTATGAAACCCAGGATCAACCTTACATATAGTTCCCAATGAAACAGATCGCCGGAAAAAAACAGGGGTATGAAAAGGAACAGGTTTTTAGCCCAATCCTTGGGACGGAGTAAGGAAAGATAAGCCACAGGTCAAAAAATGGTTAATGATGGTGGTAAAAATAAATATTATGCACCAAACGGCATAATGCTACAATCATACCAGACCTTCTACAGAATGTCGCACGCGAGTTTTATCTTGGTGCAGGATTTTATACCAGAATCATATGGATGAATTATTGACAGGAAAACGATATCGCTTATTCTCACTGTTTGAGTGGCTTGTCATTTTTTTCCTGGCCATTATACCCCTCTTTACTAGCTTTCCATACAGGGTTAATATTTTTCTTTCATGGGAAGGCGCCTATCGGTTGAGCCAGGGCCAAATTCCCTATAAGGATTTTGGAATGCCACTGGGTTATATGTATTGGGTCATTCCAGCTCTGTTCTTTAAAATCTTTGGCGCACAACTGATTACTTTGGTGAAAGCACAGGTATTCATTAATATCATTTCAGGTCTTGCTTTCCGCTCCATATTAAAAAGTTTACAGGTTCAACCAGGGGTCCGGCTGCTATGTGTCATCTTATATTGTTTATCCTTTTCATTTTTCAATTTTTGGCCCTGGTATAATCATACGGTTATTGTTTATGAAATGGTGGGATTGGCTTTCCTGTTTCATTATATGGCTTCTAATAGAAATCATTGGTTGTTTCTATCATTGAGCGCACTATTCATTTTTTTTTCCTTTTTCACCAAGCAGGATGGCGGAGGCCTTGCCCTATTATTATCCCTGGCCTTACTTAGTTATGATTGCCTCACAGAAAAAAAGTGGAAACCCATTTTCATCTTTATCCTTAGCTACCTTGTTATTGCGCTCCTGATCATTCTACCACTAACCCGGTATAAATTCGGTTATTGGTTTAATCATGGTCAGCCTCCACACACTTCACGCATATCTTTGTTTGAAATAGTTGACGAATTCTTTATGAATTCCCAATGGATCAAGTTTTACATATTTATAATCCTGCTTCTTATACTTGTAAAATATAGAAATTATAAGCAGTTTTTTATAAATAAAACGGATAGTTTATTTCTCATTCTCACCCTGGGAATTTTGGTGGAGGCAGCCATACTGCAGGTCACCAGTTATACCCCTCCTGACAATAACATATTCTTCCACAGTTTTGCCATCTCTTTTATCCTATCACAGTTATCCAGGTTATTACATCTTGACTTTAGTAAGACCAAAATTCTATCAATAGGCTTACTCGGCATTGCATTATGGTGGAGCGGGGTATTTTGGAAATATTTCCAAAGAGTGGCTGAACGTGTGCTTCCCGGTACGGTGGCTACACAAAACTCAACGGAAAATATTGTTAACCGGAATACATATATCATTCATCCTCCATCAGCAGAAATACCAGTTTCCGATTGGACATTCAGCGGGCTGAACAGTTTCAAAAAAGTCTATATGCCTCGTGCAACTGTCCAGGGCATTAACAGATTATTAAATATGAAATATGTTGAGGAAAGAAAGGACAGTTTACAGGTGCTCAATATGAGTGAACTTACACCTTTAGCAGTTGAAATGCCCTACCAGCTTGAAAAAGGATCAGAAACACCTCTATGGTATCACCTCGGCGTGGCCATGTTTAATAAAGAAGCAGCGCGATATGAATCTAAAATCATGGCTAATAAATATGACCTGGTCATTTTTGAATATGTGCCTTCACTAAACAATTTTTATCCCTTTAGAGTAAGAGATACACTGATCAACAGGTATCAAAAAATAGATTCATTCCCTGCCCCCAGGAGAGGCGATACCCAGGGAACTATTGAAATATATATTCCTAAAACTGCTAAGTAAAAAGATTGGCATGCACTCCTATTATTCTGTCTGTTTCCAGTCTTCAGAAATTAACTGTTAAATAAGAACTAACATATTCTTAATAACTGCCCTGTAATGTTGATAATTTAAATCACTTTTTTAAAGCTCATCCATACTTAATATCCCAATTACCCTTTATTTTTAAACCCTTTAATTTTTAATAACGGATTACGACTGTAGATAGGATGTTAAAGCAAGTTCACTACAATGCAGTGCCCGCTTGGGTTTTAGAGGTTTTTGGTTCATTGAACGAGGGAAACTATCATCTCACCTACTTTCTAAATTTTAATGCAATTAAAATTCGTTGCTTTATACTGTTAAAGAATTAAACATTAATCTTTTGGCACAATTATCGCTTAATGCGGATGAAATGCCACAATCCCTTTGAAACTGTAGATACGTCCCTATATTTTTTATTGTTTAAAGCCTATCCATCTTTTAATTATGAAGCACCTAAGAATGTCTTTGTTGCAACGTATTGTAACAACCTTTTCCGTGCTAATTCTCGCTTTTGCGGCTAATGCACAAGTTCAGACACCTAAGTATGTATCAATAAACGGAAATTCGGGAGGATTTTTTGAATACCTGCCGGCCGGTTATAACAGCTATACTACTTATCCCCTGATTGTTTTCGTTCATGGTATTGGAGAATTGGGAAGCGGCCAGCCTGGAGATCTTGATAAGATCATTAATTGCTGGACTGCACTTCCCCGCCTGATTGCAAATGGTGGATTTCCTACTTCCTTTAATGTAGGTGGAACCCAAAAAGGGTTCATCGTGATTTCTCCCCAGTTTAAAGGCTGGCCATCAGGTTCAGATATCAATGATGTGATCAATTACGCAGTTAATAATTACCGTGTTGACCAAAGCCGTATCTATGTCACCGGCTTAAGTATGGGTGGTGGTGCAACATGGGATTTTGGTGCTGCCTTCCCTACAAGGGCTGCTGCCATCGTACCTGTTTGCGGTGCTACATATCCAGATCAATCCAAAGCACAAAGTATTGCCAATGCCAAGTTACCCGTTTGGGCTTTGCACAACGATTTCGATGGCACAGTGCAATCTTCTTATACAAAAGACTGGGTTACCAACATTACCAATTTTGGTGGCAATGCCCGTAAGACCATCTTCCCTGATTATGGTCATGACGCATGGACAAAGTCTTACAACCCTTCTTACAGAGAAAATAATATGAACGTTTACGAGTGGATGCTGCAATATTCTAAAGGTGGCGCAGCACCAGCTCCTGCTCCTTCCCCTTCTCCCATCCCGGTTCCAACAGTTTCCACTGTTGCCCTGCCTGGAAAAGTTGAAGCTGAGAACTGGAGCAATATGAGTGGTGTTCAAAAAGAAAGCACCTCAGATGCAGGTGGTGGACAGGATGTTGGGTATATTGATAATGGGGACTGGATGGATTATTCTGTAAGCGTAGCTACTGCAGGCACTTACACGGTGAATTTCCGTATTGCCTCCCTGGCTTCCAACTCTCAATTACAATTAAAAAAATCTGACGGTACTGTATTAGCCACTGTAAATGTGCCATTTACCGGTGGATATCAAAGCTGGCAAACTGTAAGCGCCACAGTCAACCTGGGTTCAGGCACTCAAACGTTGCGTGTCCAGTCTACCTCACCTTCTGGTTCTGGGTTCAATATCAATTGGTTTGATGTGGCCACCGCTACATCAGTAGCCCCCCCAGCTCCTTCTACGGGTACTGGAACTACTACCAGTTTACCTGGCAAGGTAGAGGCTGAGAATTATTCAAGCATGTATGGTATTCAAACTGAGAA
>JAEZLJ010000064.1 GCA_023415275.1 Bacteroidota bacterium | reverse complement strand
GTTATTAAACAAGGCTGCCGTAGACATCATGCAATTAAAAAATCCTATTGGGATGGACATGCAATATGGCAACAGGAACTTTACCGTGGTGGGGGTTACCGACAACATTGTCATGACCTCTCCTTATGCACCTGTGATGCCTATGATGGTGTTACTGGATAGAAAAGGCTCTGCTTTCTTTTTAATCCGCTTAAAAGATGGCGTAAAACCTCAACAAGCCCTTTCAAATATTGAAAACATTTTTAAAAAATATAACCCCCAATATCCTTTTGATTACAGTTTCGTGGATCAGCAGTTTAACCAAAAGTTTGTAACAGAGGACCTGATTGGGAAGCTAACAAATCTGTTTGCAGGATTGGCCATTTTTATTTGTTGCCTTGGCCTTTCAGGATTGACTGCATTCACTATTGAAAAGAGATTTAAGGAAATTGGTATCCGCAAGGTGCTGGGTGCTTCCATCAGGCAATTACTTTTTTTGATCTCAAAAGAATTTCTATACCTAATATTATTAGCGGCGATTATCAGCATTCCTGTTACCTGGTGGCTATTGCATAACTGGCTTCAAAATTATGATTACAGGGTAGCCATTAGTGTGTGGTTATTTGCAGGTAGTTGTGCGGGTGTTTTGCTATTGACCATGGTGATTGTCTGGCTTAACTCTTTGAGGGCAGCATTGGCTAACCCTGTGCACAGTTTACGATCTGAATAAAGCGATATCATTCCGTAACCATGAAAGGCTTTTCATCGTGCCACGATAGATAGATAACCAATAAATCTTTTGTATGCTTACTAACTATCTTAAAATTGCCTTGCGCAATCTCTGGAAAAACAAAAGCTTTTCAGCCATTAATATCTTTGGCCTTGCCATTGGCTTAGCTACTTGTCTTCTCATTGTATTATATGTGGTAGATGAATTAAGTTATGATACTTATAATGATAAGGCAAACAGAATATACCGTGTAAATACTGATATACGCTTTGGTGGAGGTGATCTTCACCTGGCAGTTGCCAGCGATCCAATGGGACCTACCTTAAAAAGAGATTATCCCCAGGTGGAGCAGTATACACGCATGTATGCTTCCAGCGGATCGAAACTTGTACGGAAGGGTAATCAATTTATAGATGAACCCAACGTGGCGCACGTTGATTCTACATTTTTTGACGTATTCACCTTACCCGCTGTTGAGGGTGATACCAGGACAGCTTTGAATGAACCCAATACAGTTGTGATCACTGCGTCCACGGCCAGGAAATATTTTGGTACCATTCATGCCATCAATAAGACTATCGAAGCAGATAAGATACCATATAAGGTAACTGCTGTCATCCGGGACATTCCCAGGAATTCTCATTTCCATTTCGATTTTATGTTCAGCATGGATAATGCAGATTATAACTGGGGCAATTTTTTAAGTAATAATTTTCAAACCTATATTGTTTTAAGAGAGGGGACAGATTACAAGGCTTTTGAAAAGAACTTTAAAACAGTTATAGAAAAATACCTGGTGCCACAGGCTAAGCAATTCATGCAGATCAGCAGCATGGAGGAATTTGAAAAAGCGGGTAATAAACTGGAGTATAGCCTTATGCCTTTGACAGCCATCCACCTGCGTTCTGACAGGTTTCCTGAATTATCTGTAAATGGAAATATTCAATATGTATATGTATTTGGTGCGGTTGCTTTTTTTGTACTGCTGATAGCCTGTATCAATTTTATGAATCTTTCCACAGCACGTTCTGCAAACAGGGCCAAAGAAGTGGGTATTCGAAAGGTGCTAGGCACCGAAAGAAAGACACTGGTCTACCAGTTTCTAATAGAATCTTTTGTTACTGTAATTATTGCACTATTGTTGGCACTGTGCATAGCATTTCTGGTATTGCCTGTATTCAACGATGTAGCTGCCAAATCACTCTCCATTAAAGATTTATTGGGTGGCAAAATATTCCCTTTTTTGATTATCCTACCATTCATTGTAAGCCTGTTGGCAGGCACTTACCCGGCTTTATTTTTATCAAGGTTCAAACCTATAACTGTCCTGAAGGGATCGGCAAGCTCAGGTTTCAAAAAAAGCAGCCTGCGAAGTGTACTTGTCGTTTTCCAATTTGCTACATCTATAGTTCTGATCATAGGTACAATAATCGTTTACCGGCAACTGAGTTATATACAAAATAAAAAGCTGGGCTTCAATAAGGAGCAGGTTCTTATTATTAATGGCACCGGGGCACTGGGAAACAATGTACAATCATTCAAAAATGAAGTGCTCAACATGCAAGGGGTGGTGAGTGGTACGATCAGCGGTTTTTTGCCTGTATCCAATTCTTCCCGTAATGACAATTCACTGTCCAAAACACCTGTAATCGATGCCAAAAATGGTATCAATATGCAGCGCTGGGCCGTTGATTATGATTACTTAAAGACTATGGGTATGCAGATTGTCAAGGGAAGAAATTTTTCACCTGATTATGGGTCTGATTCTTCCGCTATCATTATTAATGAAACGGCCGCAAAACTGCTTGGGTTTGATGCACCCGTTGGTAAAAAGATTTACAGCTACAATGACGAAAATAAACCTATAGCCTACGAAATCATAGGGGTGGTACAGAACTTCAATTATGAATCCTTGCGTCAATCCATTGGGCCTTTGTATATGGTACTGGGCAATAGCCCATGGCTAACTTCTTTTAAAGTTCAAACTGCTAATATTCCTGCACTTGTGAGCCAGGTGCAGGATAAATGGAAAGCTATGGCTCCCGGAATGCCTTTTAGTTATAGATTTTTGGATGATTCCTTCGATGAAATGTACAGGGGGGAGCAAAGAGTGGGCAAAGTAGCCATATCCTTTGCGATACTGGCTATATTCATTGCCTGCCTGGGTCTATTTGGATTGGTTACCTATGCGGCTGAACAAAGGATCAAAGAGATCGGGATCCGAAAAGTATTGGGCGCCTCCGTCACTAACATTGTAAGCCTCCTTTCCAGGGATTTTATGTTGCTCCTGGCATTAGCTGCCTGCATAGCTTTTCCACTCGCCTGGTGGGCCATGCATAAATGGTTGGAGGACTTTGCATTCAGAATCAATATATCGTGGTGGATGTTTGCCATAGCTGCGGCTATTGCCATTCTCATAGCATTGATGACCATCAGTTTCCAGGCTATCAAAGCTGCTATTGCCAACCCGGTTAAAAATCTAAGAACGGAATAAAGTATGATTGTAAATTATATCAGGATAGCCTGGAGAAATTGCACTACTAACTGGTTCTATCCCTTATTGAATGTTACGGGCCTTGCAATAGGCCTTGGCTTTGCTTTTTTAATAGGCGCATTTGTGTGGAACGAAACAAGGGTGAATAAAAACCTGGCCAGTCCCGGTAACCAATATATCATTCAAAGCAAATGGACCAATCCCAATATGGGGTTGGATATAACCACGGTTGGTCCCCTCGGTAAGGCACTTAAAGAGCAATATCCACACCTGGTAGCTAATTATTATCGTTGGGATGGAGTGAGTACTAATATATCCAGGGGTGATAAGGTATTTAGGGAAAGCCTGCAAATAGGGGACAGCACATTCCTTTCCATGTTTGGGTTTCAGCTATTATTTGGTGATCCGTCTTCTGCATTGAGTCAACCTTATACGGTTGTTATCAGGGAAGACAGGGCATTAAAATACTTTGGCAAAAAGGATGTGGTGGGCCAGACACTGAGCTTCCAAAGTTTTACAGGTACTATTCATGATTTTCTAATTACTGGTGTATTAAAATCGCCTGGAGAAAATTCAGTGACGTTTTTAAATAAGGAAAATGATAATGCTTTTTTTGTTTCTGATGCCAGTATCGATTTTTTCGGAAGGAACCTTGAGGACTGGAATAATCCTTATATCGTTGATTATGTTCAATTAAAAAATGGGGTGTCTCCTGAAGCTTTACTAAAGCCGATGCAGCAATTGCTGGAAAAAAATGCTTCACCATTGATTGCAAAAGATATGCGGCCCTGGCTGGCACCATTATCAACCTATTACCTGGATAAAGACAATGGAGCAGTAAAGAAAATGCTGTACACTATTTCGTTTATTGCCTTGTTTTTGCTGGCGATGGCTATCATCAATTTCATTACACTTTCCATAAGCCGTTCTTCAAGCCGCATCAGGGAAATTGGTGTTCGTAAGGTAGTGGGTGGTACCCGCCAGCAACTCATTATACAATTCATGGTAGAATCTTTTTTTATGGTAACGCTGGCAGCCATGGTGGCGGTTTTGATTTATGGATTGGCCCGACCCTTTGTTTCTGGCATCCTGTTAAAACCGATTCCTGCCTTAGGAGAGTTGCCAGCTGGTTTTGGGTTGGCCGCACTTGTATTGGTTTGCCTGGTTGCATTTGTAGCAGGCATTTATCCTTCATTGATATTATCTGCATTTAAAGCTGTTGATTCATTAAAAGGAAAGTTGCAGGTACAGGAAAAAAACATTTTGCGTAGGGGCTTGTTAGGCTTCCAGTTTTTTACAGCCTCACTGGTATTGGTGGGAACTTTAATTGTTTCTGCCCAGGTGTCTTCTTTTTTTACTAGTAATCTTGGGTATGATAAATCTTTTGTAGTTGCAGCACAGGTGCCCCGGGATTGGACACGGGCCGGTGTCAACCATATGCAAGCTATGGCAAGGCAGTTTGCTACGTTGCCTTCAGTAGATCATGTAAGCCTGTCGTGGCAGATCCCGAATGGATGGGATAATGGTTTTGTTCCCGTGTATAAGGAAGGAAAGGATTCTACGGAAGCAGTGAATACAGAAGTTATGGAAGCTGATGAAAATTATTGTGCAGCATATGGAATCCAGATCATTAATGGTAGGTATTTAAAGGATAAAAAGGATACGCTTAGCCTGGTCATTAATGAATCTGCCGTCAAAGCATTTGGTTGGAAGGATCCTGCTGAGGTAATAGGCCAAAAATTATTCTTTCCTGGTAATTTTCCATTGACAATTGTTGGGGTGGTAAAAGACTTTCATTCGGCTTCTATGAAAGAAAGAATTCAACCTACGCTTATTTCTCATGTGGCACTCAATAGCCGGTATCGTTTTCTTTCCTTTAAGCTGAAGCCTGGAAATATATCCGGTTCTTTAGAAGCTTTGCAGAAAAAATGGTCTGTGTTGCTTCCCGGTTCGGCATTTGAATATAGTTTCATAGATGATACCCTGGCAAGGCTATATGATTCAGAGATACGTTTACAAAAAGCCTGTCAGCTGGCTACTAGCTTGGCCTTGATAATAGTGATCCTTGGAGTGATAGGCCTGGTTTCAATAAGCGTTCAAAAAAGAACCAGGGAGATTGGCATACGTAAAGTGCTGGGCGCTACGGTTACATCGATCTGCTACCTTTTTATCAAGGAGTTTTTACCTGTAATGGTCATAGGAGGTATCTTATCTGTACCAGTTGCCTGGAACCTCATGCAGGAATGGTTAAATGATTATGCGTATAGGATACCGATTACTATTTTCCCATTTATCTATTCGCTTATGTTCCTGTGTTTATTGACTGTTATCCTTATCTCGGTTCAAACAGCAAAAACGGCACTTGTCAACCCAACGAAAAACATACGGACAGAATAATCAAAGCTGGTAGTAAGTATTGCTAAGTATGCAAAAATGAACAACTATTGTATCAAAATCGTACACCTGTCAGCACCTCGGAAGACCTAATGGATTGTATTTCAATAATCAATAAAATTGGTACGGCTTTCATGTAAATGGGGTATTAGTTAAGTTGTCCGGCTGCTATAAATTTCATCAGCCATATTATAAATGATCAAAGATGATAAGGAATTATATAAGAATAGCCTGGAGAAATATTGTTAGACGTAAAGCTTATACTGCCATCAATATAACCGGGCTTGCTATTGGGATAGCTGCATGCCTTCTGTTATTTATCGTTGTCAGTTACGAAAGAAGCTACGATCATTTCCTGCCGAATCATACAAGAATATTTCGTGTGGTGACCCAGGATAAGTTCCCGGATGGTATAGGTTATAATGCAGGTATTCCGTATCCGGCACTTGAAGCTTTACGCCTGGAACTACCTCAACTTAACACAGGAGCTTTATATGCCAACTATAACAGCCAGGTAACCGTGCTGGGCTCAAGCAGTGAGAATTTGAATTCAGATAAAAAATTTATTGAGGGCTCAGGTGTATTTTATGCTGATCCACAATTCTTCAAGGTTTTTCAATATCAATGGCTTGCAGGCAGTCCTGAAGTGCTGGGGGAACCAAATACTTCGGTTTTGTCAAAAAAGATGGCAGAGAAATATTTTGGAGACTGGAAGCAGGCTATGGGTCAATACTTAAAGCTTGATAATTCAATTACCTCAAGAGTTGCCGGCATTATTGAAACCCCTCCGGCTAATACAGATTTCCCTTTTGCTGTAGTTACATCTTTTGAGTCATTTAAAAAAAGTTCAGGTATTTATGGATATACCACTGATTGGGGTGCCACTACCAGCAATTTCCAGATATATGCTTTATTAAAGGATGGTACAGATCCAAAGATTGTTAACCAGCAATTAAGTGTATTTAGCAAAAAATATTATCCTAAGAATTTTAATACGGAGCGCAGTAATTTTTTACAGCTCTTATCTGATATTCATTTTGATACCCGGTTTAACAATTTCGGGGATCACATCACCAGCAGGGCTACGCTCTGGACCTTGTCACTTATAGGCATATTTATCATCATCATGGCCTGTATTAATTTCATCAACCTTTCCACGGCCCAGGCAGTAAGTCGCTCGAAAGAAGTAGGTGTCAGAAAGGTATTAGGTAGCAACAGGTTCCAATTGTTTTGGCAGGTATTGGGTGAAACTGGTATCATTGTTATGATCTCTATGGCGCTTGCTTTTGTCATTGCCTATATCTGCCTGCCTTACATCAAACATGTAGCCTCTATAGAAGAGACGATCAACCTGCTTAATTGGGAAACGGCTGCATTCGCTTTCGTGATAATTATAACAGTAACGCTTTTGTCCGGCTTTTATCCATCGTTTGTTGTATCCAGGTTCAGTCCTTCACTTGCTTTAAAAAATAAGATCACTTCTGCCAATGTAGGCGGTATTTCACTTAGAAGAGGATTGGTAGTGCTTCAGTTTGCCATTTCTCAAATATTGATCATTGGGACTATTGTCGCTATCAGCCAGATGAATTTTGTGCAGCAGGCAGATCTTGGATTTAATAAAGAAGCTATTTTGGTATTGAACAGCAATGCAGACAGCGTCATTGTAAACAGGCAGGAATCATTTAAACAACAGCTTTTACAGATTCCAGGTATTCAATCTGTAAGTTTCAGTTCTGATGTGCCATCATCAGATAATAATTGGGCCAGCAACTTCTCCTATGATCATCGTCCTGATGAAGATTTTTCTGTCTTTTTAAAGTTAGGTGATGAGGATTATAAAAAGACCTACGGTTTACAATTGGCAGCGGGCCGCTGGTATGAGAAAAGTGATACCATGAATGAAGTGGTGGTCAATGAAACGCTGTTAAGAAAGTTAAATGTCAAGGACCCTTCCACAGCTATCGGCAAAGAAATCAGGACAGGCAGACGTCCCTGGAGAACCATTGTAGGGGTAGTCAAGGATTTTAAAAGTAATTCGCTCAGGCAAGATCTTCAACCCTTATTGTTGGGTGAGCGCAGGAAATATTACAGCACTACAGGTATTAAACTCCGGACCAATAATCTGTCCCGTATTCAAACGGTAGTTCAGGATACCTGGAATAAGATCAATCCGGAATATGCTTACACCAGTGCCTTCCTGGATGAAAATATCAATAATTTTTACAGGCAGGAACAGCAGCTTTCATTACTATATAAAATATTTGCTGGTATTGCCATTTTCATCTCCTGCCTGGGCCTTTACGGATTGGTTTCTTTTATGGCGGTTCAAAGAACCAAGGAAGTGGGTATCCGTAAAGTGCTGGGTGCTTCTGCCGCTAATATCATTTACCTGTTTTCCAGGGAATTTACCTTACTCATTATTATTGCTTTTGCCATTGCCGTTCCTGTAGCTTATTATTTAATGAATGGCTGGCTTAATAACTTTGTCTTCAGGGTAAATATGGGGCCATGGGTGTTTATCCTGGCAATTACCGCTTCCATTTTACTGGCCTGGTTGACGGTAGGATATAAATCTATCAAAGCAGCGTTTTCCAATCCTGTAAAGAACCTGAGAAGTGAGTAATTAAAACTATCAATACATCTCTTTATGATACAGTTACAGCATATTTCTAAGTGGTATAATGTTGGCGGAAAGCCCACCTTCATTTTAAAGGACATCAACATCCAGATTGCAGAAGGAGAATTTGTTTCTATTATGGGTCCTTCAGGATCAGGTAAAACAACACTTTTAAATATCATGGGCATGCTTGACCTGCCATCTGAAGGTTCATACCAGTTCTTTGACCAATCAGTATATGATCTGAGGGAAAAGCATAGAACGGAGTTATACAAAAAGAATATCGGCTTTATTTTCCAGGCATACCATCTCATTGATGAACTGACAGTTTATGAAAATATTGAGACTCCGCTTTTGTATCAAAATGTAAAGTCATCTGAAAGAAAAGCCATGGTGTCTGATATGCTTGATAAGTTCAATATAGTAGGTAAGAAGGACCTTTTTCCTTCCCAACTATCAGGCGGTCAGCAGCAGTTGGTAGGTATTGTACGTGCCCTGATTGCAAAGCCAAAATTGCTGTTGGCAGATGAACCCACTGGTAATCTCAATTCTAAACAAGGAGAGGAGATCATGGACCTTTTTCAAAAAATAAATGAAGAAGAAGGTGTTACAATCGTACAGGTTACACATTCTGAGAAAAATGCCGACTATGGACACCGCATCATCAACCTTCTGGACGGCCGGGTAGAATCTATCTCCGCAAAACCTCTTAAACAAGTCTAACAATGAACCGTGTATTGAGCTTTTCCTTATTATTATTTGTCGCCACTTCCAGCCAGGCTCAGACCTATACGCTTGACCAGGCTATTGATACTGCTTTATCTGCCAATATACCTGTAAAACAAGGTGGGTTGCTGGTTCAGACCTCAAGGGTTTACCTAAACCAGGCTATGCTTAATCGCTTGCCCTACCTGACAGCCGATGTTACACATGGTATCTATAATGGAAGAAGCATAGACCCCTCTTCAAATGGCTATGTCAATCAAAATCTTAATTCTGCCAATTACCAGTTGAACAGTGGTTTTGTATTATTCAATGGAGGGAGCATTCAAAGCACCGTAAAACAAAATCAAGCCGCTTATGAATCCAGCAAATTGACCTGGCAGCAGGCAAAGGACAACCTGGTATTGAATGTAATATTAGCCTACCTGCAGGTATTAAATAATGAAGATCTTGTTGCTTCAGCTATTAACCAGGCCGGCGTCAGTCAAAAGCAATTGGAAAGGCTGGATGTGTTGAATAGACAAGGCGCCATAAAGCCTTCTGAATTCTCGGATTTGAAAGGTCAATTGATGAACGACCAGTTAGCAATTGTATCTGCTAAAACAGCTTTGGAAGAATCCAAATTATCCCTGGCCCAGCTAATGAACAAGCAATATGATAAAAATATGAAGCTGGAACGTATTGATGTTACTGAGTTTCTTGCCAATTACACAGCATCTGCCCAGCAGGTTTATCAAAGTGCGTTAGAGCAATTTCCTTTGGTGAAATCAGTAGAATTGCAGACTAAAAGCTATGCCTATGGATCAAAGGCCGCAAGAGGGGCCCTTTTCCCCACCGTATCAATTGGGGGTGGCCTCAATACAAATTATTCCAGTATTGCACAAAATGCCGGCGGAAAGATCTCTTATGACAGCCAGCTAAAGAACAATGTTTCTACTTCAGTAGGTGTTGGAATCAGCATACCTATCTTCAACAGGTTGCAGCAGCGAAACAGGGTTAAACTGGCAGATATACAATTAAAGAACAGCGAGCTGGAAGAAGAGAGAACAAAGACCTTGCTTCAGCAACAGATAGATCAGGCCTACCTGAATATGACAAATGCGTATGACCGTTACAAGGTATTGCTGGACCAGGTGGCTGCCTATACTGAATCATTCAAAGCTGCCGAAGTGCGATACAATGCCGGTGTAGGTACTTCTATAGATTATCTGACTGCTAAGGATAGACTAGACAGGGCCAATATCAACCTGATCATAGCCAAATATGATTTTGTATTAAGAAAGAAGGTGCTGGATTATTATGCAAACCCTTCTACCTTGAGGAAATAACTAATCAGCAACGGACTCAAACATTATTGCCATTTGACTTTTTTACGGCCAATCAAATACCCTCGGTAATCATTTCATTCTTAGTTATTGGCATTTCATGCAGTAAGAGGTTATATATATTAATGCCTGTTGCATATTTACACGCCAATTGTAAGCAATTGTAAAAGTTTTGTTAAGGCATAGTCGCCTCACCAACGGTTTCGTTGCGGAGGAAGGTATTGTATTAAAACCTGGTCATCATGGAAAAAATTTTAAACAAAGGAAATAGTAAGTTGACAAAAGGGTACCTGTGGATGGTGTTGTTGCCCTTTCTTTCCTGTACAACCGCTAAATTATCTGTACCTGAAAAATTCAGGTCCCAATCTACCAACATGCATGTGAAAGGCATCAATGGCTGGCAGATCGGGCAAAAATTGAGTTTTGGCCTTTACACTACCTCCACCATCAAAAGAGGTTGGGATTTCACTTCGTCCCTTCAATATACAAAACTCCGTATACGTCCTGAGGAAGCAGTGCTCAAGGTATTTGATATATCCACTGATAATAATACCAACAAACAACGAGGTAAGTTTCAATATTCCATCACCGACGGCAATAATATCGCCGAAGTATTTGCCACCGAAAAGTTCAGTGAAAAACAATTGGTGTATAAAAGCAATAATCCCTGGATAGGCAATGCTTCCAAAACAAAAAAATATGATTATGCATTTACAGCTGCTATCATGCCGGTAGAAAACAATGCTGAACCCTGGTCACTGGTGCTGGTCAACTCCTATGATATTACAAAGGATACCGCAAAACGTATTTTCGACAGGCCCTATGTAGAAGAAGAAGGATATGCTACCAACGGAAAGGAAAATATTGCCATCCGCCCATTGCGCATCGAGTCTATGACAACTAAAAATGGCAGTCAGAGAAAGGTGTTTGGTGGAAAAATGCTGTCAGGTTATGAATTGCAATGGGACGGTGGGGTAGTAGCTATTATAGATATACTGGATAACAACATATTGATATATAATGATCTTGATCCAAAGGAAAAAATGATCCTGTCTGCTATATCCTCTGCCATATTGTTGAAGCGAATGCAGGATGTAGAAAAAGACAGGGAAAGCTTTGATAAATAATTCTGTGTACACATATATTAGAAACAAGTAAACCACCTCTTAACCTTAATTATTCTTACAATGAACAACAAAATCAAATCAATTTTAGTAGTAGCAGTAGCATGTTTAATAGGCGCCAGTTCCTGCAAGAAGGATGATGTTCCTGCAAAAGAATCCCAGGTCAAAAAAGATCTTATGGCCCATACCTGGCAAATGGAAAAAGTGATTGAATATACTTCTGGAAATGCCACTGTCTCTTACCAGCGCGGTGCAGCAGATAACCAGGAGGACTATTCCATGATTCGCCAAACTTTTAAAGCAGATGGATCTATCACTTATGTTGACCAAAGTGGGGAAGCAGGCACTGATGGTACCTACTCATTGCTTAACAACGATACAAAGATTAAGATAGGCCTGGCATCTCTTGGACTTAGTGTTATTGGCGATAACCTAAAGGTTGATAATACTTCTTTTGGATATACTATCAACACCATGGATGGAGATTCAACGGGATTTCTTTTCAGCGCGCAGTGATCTATCGCTACATTTAAGTAAATCTAATCATGCAAGCCGTAGAACTCGATATTGATCAACTTATACAAGGCTGTCTTGCCAATGAGCGCAAGGCCCAGTATAGTTTGTATCAGCAGTTCTATGGCTTTGCCATGAACATTGCCTTGCGTTATTCCCGTGATGAACATGATGCTGCCGATATACTTAGCCAGGCATTTGTAAAAGTTTTTAAAAGCATAAAGTCTTTCGATTCCTCTAAGGGGTCATTCCATTCCTGGCTCAAGCGGATAGTTGTAAATGAAGGTCTTGATCATATCAAGGGCCGCTCCCGCTTCAGTGAGAATGTGGAGCTTGAAACAGTTCCGGAGCCCTCTATCAATAATGCTATCATTGCCGAAATGGGTGCAGAGGAGATCATGGAGATCATCAAAAAGTTGCCACCTGCTACCCATGCAGTTTTTGTGCTTTACGTGGTAGAAGGTTATAACCATCGTGAAATAGCCCAACAAATGAATATCAGCGAGGGAACCTCAAAATGGCACCTCAGCGAAGCAAGAAAAACACTGCAAAAACAACTTCAGTATTTAAAAACAGGATGAACCAAAAGTTTCCATATGAACAAACAATAGCTCAAAAGCTTGAGCTCCTCCCTGTGCCCGATATGGAAGCAGCAATCTGGAAGCGTATTGAGTTCCAGCTTGATATGGATAAGCCTGCTGGGGGAGCCAATGAGGGAACTAAACCACCCATTTCCCCAACACCTAACCCTGTAGTCCTTGGTGGAATAAGCATTGTTTTCCTGGCAGCATTATTACTTTATACCATCCTTACAAACAAACAACCTATTACTCATCAACCGTCAGCACCAGTAAATACCCAGTCACCCATCTCTCAACCAGGACTTAAAAATTCCTCCCCACCAGGGAGTAAGAATAAGCCAATGGTTCCATTAAAAAAACCGGCAGCAGCATCACCTATCCAAATTGAACCGGATGCTGTTAGCGAACCGCCAGTGCTGCCCGGCAATAAAAACTTGCTAAATGAAGACAGGGGAGATGTGATCATTATTCCACCTGTACAGTCCCCAAAACAAGAGGCGCCAACTGTCAATGATTCTCCTGAAAAGAAGATAAAGAAGAAACGGGGAGTACAGGGAATAAGTGATGATGACTATAGGATTGTACCAAAGCAAAAGGATAGTTTGCCTTAGGTAAGGTGTAGTATATTAATTAAATTGCTGTGGCCGCATAATTAAACTATTCGTAATTTTACGTAAAGCTTCCGTATAAGTCCTCCCTTGTTTACGTAGATATCCTGCATTGAAAATGAAGCATTATTGCCATTGACGGGCCTGGTTAAGAATTATAGTTTTGTATCAGAAGTTGGTTGATAATAAATCAATCTATCCAGTATCCCAGGAAAACAGCCCTTTGAATCAATGATCCAGCCGGTAATGACCGGAACCGAAATAATCCAATATCGATCAACTTCTTCCTTTCCCTTACGAATGCTTTTCATCATCCATTAGTTTTTATCCAAACCTATAGAAGATCCAGGCGTCCGGTATCGAATAACCCAGATTATTACATGATTGCCTGAACATACTGTCCCCTAAGTGCCGGGGATTATTTTTTTAGGAAAACCAGTTTTGACCTTCTCAGGTTAAAGTTTTTTTAGGTTTTCATAATTAGGATACGGCTTAAACGGGCTGAGGTTTCTACCCCAGCCCTCTTTTATTTACCGCTTGTAGTTTAGCTGTCTTTCTTGTATTTTGTTGACTGCTTTCAATCAAAACGTACCCTGTTTATGAAAACTGTTACACTCCGTTTTCCATCCTTTAATGTGCTATGGGAATTTAAACTGACAACTAATACTAACAACTTCAAGATCAATTCCGTTCAGATTACGCTTACAGCTGAATTCAATGATGCCCAGATTCAGTTAGCTATTTCTGGTTTTGAAGCAGTAGTGGTGGAGGAAAAAGTGGCTTAGTTATTAATTAGCCCTTTTTGCTACTCTATAAGATAGAGTTACCGATTAATAAAATGTACTGCCTGAGATTTTTCATACATAGCCATTCAGTACCAATTTTGTGAATTATTCTTCAATGTCCTCAGCTGAAATATCATATACAACTACCTTGTTCCATAAAGAAGCACAATCAGCAATAAATTGTTGATGCACCGGGTGTTCCTGGTATAAACGCTGGCTCTCCAGGTCACTGAAGATCAGCAGTTCAGAAGCACTATAACTGTCATCTATTACAGCTCTTTTTTCTGTGGTTGCAGGCACCCCTATATAACAACTTTGTATCACATCAATAGACCTGAGGCTATTCAGTCCTTTTAATAAGCGGTCAAGGTCTTCTTTTGATGAAGGATTTTTAAGCCAAAAAAATACATGGTGAATGATCGTTGTTTTCATACACTGATATTAATGGTTCTGTGTCTCATTTGCAGCATACCTTCTATACCATAATGATGGTATTCACACCATCTAATGGATAAAGGTAAATAACTGCATTTATTGCCGGGGTAATAAATACAGCCGCCATCAGGTATGCCATCACTCACAGGCAATAACCATTTAAAGTATATAGGGTTCTTCTGTAATAATTTCATTCGTAATAGCTATAATAGTTTTTATTTTTGTTTTACAATCCTCCCTATACAATAACATATCTGCTCTACGATTCCCGATCCTCTCTACGTTAAGATGCTGTACCATCCCCTGATCCACTCTCTATCAAATAATGCTGGTTGATTAGTTCTTAACCGTTTAAAGGGAAATTGTATGCCTCAGGATAAATCATGCCAACTGCTGCCATGCTACCTGGTCTTCTGCATTGCTATGCTTTTGATAACTACTTCAGTTATGGGTCAATCCATAATAAAGGGAGTAGTGTTCGATGCCAGCCAAAAACCAATGGCTAATGCCAGTGTCTTATTGACCAGTTCTTCCGATTCAGCCCTGGTTAAGGGATCTGTTACTGATAGAACAGGGATGTTTCTATTTGCTAACGTTCCACCCGGAAAATACAGGGTTATGTCAACAGGGGTAGGCTACAAGCCTGTTTATACTGATTCTTTCGAGTACGATAATAAAAAAGAAGTACAGCTGCCTTCCATTATACTTTCAGAAAAGCAGGCCGACCTGCAGTCCGTAACAGTCACTGCCAAGAAGCCACTGTTTGAACAAAAGTTGGACAGGATGGTCATTAATGTGGCCTCCAGTATTACTGGCGTCGGAAGCACAGCATTGGATGTGCTGGAGCGTTCACCCGGCATTACTGTAGACAGGCAAAATAATGCGCTTTCCATGAATGGAAAGGATGGGGTAGTGGTCATGATAAATGATAAGATCAGCCGGATGCCCATGGCAGCTCTTGTTCAGCTATTAGCAGGTATGAGCGCAGGTAATATTGAAAAGATTGAGCTTATTACTACGCCTCCTTCCAAGTACGATGCAGAAGGCAATGCCGGCTATATCAATATTGTGCTTAAAGAAAATACTTTGTTTGGCACCAATGGGTCTTGTACTGCCACTGTAGGATATGGTCATGGCTTAACCCTTTCTCCCAGTATCAATTTCAACCACCGTACATTGAAGACCAACTTCTTTGGTGATGTTTCTTTTTCCAGGTCAGCTATAGACCAGGAGTTTGACTTTTACAGGAAGGTGGATAAGCAAGGCACCGAGGTAGAAAGTGATATAGTGTCAAAAAGAGATCCCCTGGTGTATTTCACCAATCTCCGGCTGGGATTTGATTACCAGGTAAATAAAAAAATGATGGCAGGTGTTTTGTTTTCCGCATTCGACCGCAGATGGACCATGGACGCTAATAATCTTTCCAATATATACCTGGACCAGGTATTGGATACAATAGTGAAGATCAAAAACAGGGAAGTGCACAACCTGCGCAATTTTAGCTATAACACCAACATGGTCTATAACTTCAGTGACCGCGAGAAGATCAGTTTTGATGCTGATTTTATTATGTACAAAGACAACAACCCTGTTGATTATAATAATTATTATTTCAATGGCAGTAATCAACCTTTATTCGGACAATTAACCAAAAGCGGAAAGGAAACCCCTATTAAGTTTTGGATAAGCAACGTGGATTACTTCCGGAAATTAGGTAGGAAGGTAGAGCTGGAAACAGGGATAAAAGGCACTGTTTCCCGGTTCAATAATAATGTGTCGGTCCAGAATTATTTACAGGGAACCTGGATGAAAGATCCGGAGCTCACTGCAAATTACAACCTCGAAGAATCCATTTTTGCCGGCTATGCATCAATAGGTATTGCATTGAATGAAAAGAACAACCTTAAAATGGGGATGAGGTATGAACGAACCAATTCTACACTCAATACCGAAGTGCAAAAGGGAATCGTGGACAGGCACTATGGCAATTTCTTTCCTACAGCATTCTTTTCTCATAAGATCAATGACAACCATTCAGTAAACCTGGCCTACAGCCGTCGCATTACCAGGCCCACCTTCAATGATATGGCCCCATTTGTCATATTTGTAGATCCCAATACTTTATTCTCCGGCAATCCAGGTTTACAACCAGCCGTAGCCAATGATTTTAAAACAGATTACCTGTTTAAGAACATGGTATTTTCTTTACAATACACAGTGGAGCAGGCACCAATTACCAACTTTTCTCCTAAAGTAGATCCTGTTACCAATAAGCAAACATTGGCAGCTGAGAACCAGGATAACCGCAAAACCTTTAATATCATAGTATCCCTTCCTGTCAGGGTTACCAAGTGGTGGAACATGCAAAATAATTTCTTTGCCAGCTCTCAGCAATTGAATGCCGTTTATAAAGGTGATCCCTTGGTATTAAAGCAAAAAACGCTATTTGCCCGTAGCACCCAAACCTTCAGGTTGCCAAAGGACTTCTCTATGGAAGTATCAGGATTTTTCCGCTCACCAGGACTATTTGGTATTTACAAATCCAACTCATTTGGCGTGCTTGACCTGGGCGTACAGAAGAAATTCAGTAAAATGAGGTCTTCACTTCGCCTTGCCTATGATAATGTATTAAACAGCCTGAAGTTCAAACCAAGTGTTGACCTGCCTGAACAAAACCTGGTGGTGCGCGCCCGGTTGCAATTCAGTTATCCCACCATCCGGCTTACCTGGTCGCAAAACTTTGGGAATGATAAATTGAAAGGCAAAAGAAACCACTCTTCCGGCGATGATGCCAGGGAAAGGGTACAGGTAAATTAAGCCAATAGTTGATGAGTGTAATGGTATTGAATGATTTGTGTTATGCCTGCAAAATGGGTCTTTAGGAAGTTATACTTGATTGCTCGAGATCCGTTTGTAGAAAAGAATAAATAGGCAATAATTCATAAAAAAAACCCTGATACTAAGATCAGGGCTTTATCATTTTAGTGGGAGTTGACGGGTTCGAACCGCCGACCCTCTGCTTGTAAGGCAGCCTCAGACCGCACAAAATGCTTGCCCAGAAAGGATTTCACCGATATGCTTGTAGTCGGTATACTGCGAAATTCTCACTGATTTGGCATGTGCAGTCGATAATGTAGCACATGCTGCGAATATCGGAAAGACCTACACCGGGTTAAAATGTTCCTTTTCCAGGGCATATCATCCTGGTGCGCTTTAAATGCAGTATTACCCAGATGGCCCATAAACCGGTTCCACTTTCCCTGGTTGTTTCGGTCCTTTTTCAGTTATTACCCTGCCCTAATGTGCTACGGTATCAATATACCTGCTATACTGCGCCATAGTGTTAACAATAAAATACATGTACTATGGCATCAGCAAACATATTCCTGGATAAAGCCAGGTCAAGGGACGGCGGTCACCCGGTATGTATCCGCATCTGTCACCTCAGAAAGCAATGGATGATTACGTTGAAGGTATCGGCCTGCGTTAAGGACTACGACAAGGCCATCAACAACAAGGGCGTGCTTAATGAAAACCAGAGAAGGTTGAGGGAGACCATGTTCGAAAGCCGCGACAAAGCCCAGAGGATACTGGATGGTCTTAGCGTCATCACCAAGGAGAACTTCAACCATGCGTACTACAGCGAGGTTGACATTGTGAAGGCGGCAAGCCTGCTGGACATAGAGTCGCAGTTCACACTGTACATGGAGGAACTTAAGGAGGCCGGCAGTATAAAGAGTTCTGAGGTGTACCGTAACGCGTTAAGGACCCTGCTGGCCTACCGTGGTAACGTGAACCTGCAGGACATCGACCACCAATACCTGAAGCGATACGAGGCCTATATGAAGGCCAACGGCAACGGGCTAAGCACCACGTCCATGTACCTCAGGTGCCTGAGGGCTATATTCAACAGGGCCATAAAGGCGAAGCGCATCAACAGGAAGTACTACGCATTCGAGGACTACCCGGTCTACAGCGGCAGTAAATCCAAGGAGGTGCTATACCCTAAGGACGTGGAGGCATTCTACAACTACGTGCCAGCGACGGAGGCAGGGGATAGGTGCAAGCGGTTCTGGTTCTTCTCATTCCTCGCCAACGGCATGAACCCTAAGGACATCTTCGAACTGAGGTGGAAGGACCTCAAGGGGGACAGGCTGTCCTTCAAGAGGTGCAAGACCATGAAGACACGGAAGGACGCAGAGGACATCGTGCTGTACCTGCACCCATACGCGATGGATATCATAAGGGACTACGGCAGAAAACAGTCAAAGGATGGCTACATCTTCCCTCTGTTCAACGGCTGCGATACGGAGATGGATAAGTTCACCGCCCTCAAGACGTGGAAGCGTCAGACCAACCGCATACTGAACCGGATGGCTAAACACCTGGGCTTCGATGAATTGAACATGTCATTGGCACGGCACTCTATGGCCACGTCACTCGCGATGAAGAACATCAACGTCAGCATCATATCGCGGATGATGGGCCACTCAAGGCTTGAGACCACGACCCACTACCTGCATAGTCTACCTGACGAGGCGATGAGGGATATCAACATAGGCATGCTGGACTTCAAGTCATCAAAGCTGAAGGCCGTATAGACGTACCTGTGGCCTCATTAGGTCTCCGTTACGGACCCATAATAAGAAAGGAAGGTGTTTATCCTTCCTTTTTCTTTTTGGCTGCCGTTCATCTCCATATCCTGCTTATTTCTTTGGATACTTCATCAAGCTTCTTTAGAAACTCCTCATCTGAAATGGGGGCCTTTTTTGCCTTCACTGGCTTGCCCTTCTTTGCCGCCGCTTTCTTGGGTGCTGCGGCCTTTGGTGACCCGGTATTCTTTTTCATGATGCAAAGCTAACCGGGGCATCTGGGGCGTCAATGGGGTAGTATTAAATTAATATTACTTCAGCCCTTACTTCTAATTCTTTTCCTATTCACAAAGTCAAGGTCAATTTTAACCTTTACTCCTTTGGGGTAATCTTGTAAAAAATAATTTTCAGAATCTTTCTTAACTATATAAATTATTTTTTTCCCCTCAGCCTTTTTGTACAAATGGTATTCTTGGTTTATAACTATTTTATTATACAGATATTTTAACCACTGAAAGCCTCTGGCATCAGGATTATAAGTACTTCTTCTATCATAAATTCGGTTATAATATCCATTGCCAGTATAGTGACTTTGTCTCCCCTCTTTATTTTCTGGGGAATCTATAAATGATTTTAAATACTGGTATTTTAAATCTAGAAATTCCTTAAGTTCCATTCTGTAAAGTTCTCCCTATAATTATTTTTTAAATAAAAATACGGACAGTTAATTGTTTTCGAATATATGGATAGACTTACCCCAGCACAACGCAGGACTACTATGCAGGCTATTAAAAGTACAAACACTAAGATTGAGGTAATCTTGGGTAAAGCGCTATGGGCGAAAGGGTTTAGGTATAGGAAGAACGATAAAACTGTATTTGGAAGGCCTGATTTCACGTTCAAGGGCCGGAAGGTGGCAATATTCTGTGACTCAGAGTTTTGGCATGGTAAAGATTGGGACACTCTTCAAAAAAGGCTACAAACAAACAGAGGTTACTGGATACCAAAGATTGAAAGGAATATAGCTAGGGATATAAAAGTTAAGGAGGTTTTGACCCATGAAGGTTGGACTGTTTTACGCTTCTGGGAAAAAGAAATAAAGAAAGATTTAATCAGCTGTATAAGCGAAATCGAGTCTGCATTAAAACGTTAAGCTTTCAAAATTATTTGCATATTTCCCTTAGGAATCATACTTTTCAGCGCAAGAACTAACTCCTCCTTATGGCATTATCAATCGCAGAATATTTGGGTCAACGTGTAGATGGAACAAATGAAATACAGCCAGCAGTGGGTAACGAGAATTGTCCATTTATGGCAGCACCTTGTAGCAAGATTAAAGAACTAAATAAACCTATTTGTTCTGTAAGAAAAAATAATGGCGATATATGGATAGTATGTAAACACCGCCTTTGCGCTACGTTGAAGAACGTACCTCTTGTATTTCATCAGAGAAGGGTTTTAATTTCAATTGCCAAGCGGATATGGGGCAATAATGTTGAACCCCATGACATCTTCGTAAAAAGAGAAGTACGAATACCTGTGGTTGGTACCAGCAATTATAACGCTGACTATATCATGATAAATAGGTCTGAAAGATTATACGATTGCCCAAAAAAAATTGTTTTGGAAATGCAGGGCGGGGGAGAGACCTCCAATACAGGTCGAATTACAAATCTTGTAAATCTATGGGAGAACAACCCATTCAGGACAAATGCCGACCTAGCTTCTCCATTATCTGGTGTTGGAACTATAGAAACAAATGCCTGGAGAAGGCAACAAGAACAATTTATAATAAAGGGAAATATCGCAATGCAAACTGGAGGTGCAATTGTTTTCTGTGTTGGAAAGACTCTATACGATTATCTTTATCAACGTGTTCAATCAGCTAATCTTAGAAACTTAGAAAACAACAATTGGACTCTTTGCCTTATTGGGTTTACACCAGATGAAGATAACCAAGACCAGCAGTCACTTAACTTTCATATTGACAATTCTCGAATTCTTTTTACGAACTATATAAGCTTTGTACAGACGCTGATTAATCAAGGCGACCCATATCCGGAAATGTTTTTGGGAGAATTTGACAACCTTGCTAATACAGATAGAATTACTATACTTTAAAAGCCGGTTTCCAATTCAACTATCCTTCTTCCAATCCACTCGATGATAGGTACAGCAACTGCATTGCCTATTGCCCTGTATCTATGACTGTCCAGTCCTTTGGAAATCCTTGAAGCTTTTCGTACTCTGAAGGCAACATCCGTCGCACATACAACGTCTGAACTTCCTCTTGAGTCAAGCGTATAGGTTTCTCCATCGTTTCTGTACCCTTTTGCTTGCGGACCGGCTTCTGGCTTACGGTTGATTGTTGCGTGTTGGATAGAATAGTAATCTGAGTCTCCAATACCGATAACAGATTTTGGGGCAATAAGGTCTTTTTTGCCAAGGCCCTGTCGATAAACGACTTCAGTTGACTTGGTGTCAAAAAGTATTCTTTCGCTGCGGAGGCTTCTAAGACTTCCGACAATGAAGACTCTACGACGTCTTTGGGGTGTTCCAAAGTATTTTGCATCGAATATGCGCCACGATACGCCGTACCCGAGTTCATCCAACTGTTCAAGGAGTACTCTGAAATCTTGCCCTTTGTGGCTGTTAAGGAGGCCCGGGACGTTTTCGATGATAAGCCATTTCGGCTTTTTAGCTTTGATGAGTTCTGCATATTTAAAAAATAAACCACTTCTGTGTCCATTTAAACCTTTTCTTTTCCCTTGGTTAGCTAAGGACAAATCTTGACAAGGGAAGCCACCGCAAAATATATTTACATCAGGGATATCATCTGGTGATATGCTATTTATATCGCCCATTAGCTTTACAGTAGGCCAGTGTTTCTGTAAAACCTTACGGCAGAAGGTATTAATCTCGGATTGGAAAACGACTTCCATTCCTGCCCTTTCTAGCCCCAGGTCAAATCCTCCAATGCCGCTAAAAAAAGAAGCAACTTTTAATGTCTCCATATTTTTTTATTCCGCAGGCAAAATACATGAAAGTTCTCGCACTTAAATTTTTAATAACTAAAATTCTTAGTCTTTTTATCCACGTCTGGAATTTGCCCTATATAATACTTAAAATTAAGAAAGAAGCCAGGTGGGTGCCTGGCTTCGGGTCGTGGTCGTTCACTGCGTGATTAGTCCACCGCGACTTATATCTTCCTTTCGATAACTCTCTTACGCAAGTGTAGCTGTTTTGTGGTTCGCTTCGATATACTTCTTAAATACTCCAGTTACCCTTGTAACAAGTGCCTGTTCTGTAGCATGGTCTTAAGCCTCCTAATCTCCTGCCTCAACTCATCGTTCTCCTTCCTGTTCCTGATTAGTTCCTCCTTTAGTTCGCGGAACTCCCTGTACTTCTGTTCCTCGTCCTGGCACGTCGCGGTCTGCGCGGCCGCTGGTCTGAATTGTGTTCTCATTGGTTGCTGTGTTTATCTTTTAAATACTGTCCTTTTTATTTTTTTGTATTTTGTCACCATGACCATTTACCAATTCAACCAGCTTGATGAGGCAGAACAGATGGAGGCGATATGGGACGGGGTTTATATAGGTGAGTACAGGGACGATGTATATCTGTACAAGTGTCACCAGATTGACGGCTTCTACGCCGAGACCAAAAGGCACATCCAACATGACGTCCTGCACGGGCTGCGGTCATTCAAGAACCCTGACCTCCTTAAGCCATACCTGGACCAAATGGACATAAACATATAAACCTACCCTATGAGTGGATTATTGATTCTCATTATTTTTCTCTTAGTTGTCGCGTTTTTCTTTTGGGCCGCAGGAGGACCTTCGCAGCCTGAACGCGTAGCTGACCCTTACGATGTAGACCCTTCGGCTAATGACTTAATTCAAGATGATTTTTACGACTGGCTTCGTTACGAGGCTACAGAAGAAGATTTAAAAGAGTTGTATGGTAACCCTAAACCTTTGACTGAAAAAGAGAAAAAATGGATTGATGAAAATTCGAAGTATCACGCCGACGAACCAGATGATGATTTGCCATTTTAATTACGCCTCTCACAGCGTCAGTTCGAACTCTATTTCCGCCAGCTTGTTCTTGGCGTCCAGCAGGGTGCCGTGCTTCTCGCAGTATTTCAGGTCGTCCTTGGAGTCAACTACGGTGACGAAGAACTAGGGGTCCTTCCCCTTCCTGTTGCAGTACACTCTGGCAACGTAGTTGCCCAGGTCCGTTTGTATCGGCAGGCAGTCCATTGCCTTGGCTTCCATTCCCTTTTTTACTTTAAATAGTGTGCGCAAAAAAATTGCGAATTACATGCTTTATCATCTCAGCGCACAGACCTCAATTTTGAGTGAGAATTCCAAATTTTTGGTCATGATAAAAATCTTATTATTTCCCACAGATTGTGGATTACTATCAGTACAATTTTCGGTATTGATAGTTGACCTTTGTTGCACCGATAATGGTAAAAGAAAAAATGAATAAAACACTACTAAAATTTTATGGCTAGAAAAAGTAAGAAAGGACGTAAGAAATCGAACAAAGCGTCCAGTAAAAAAGGCAGCATTACTGTTGTTGTGAAGAACAAACACAAACATGTAACGGGAAAGCAGAACCCCGAACCTGAACCACCAAAAAGGAAGTCCGGCCTACTGGGATGGTTCGGAAAATTACTGAAGGCAGCAGCGCTTCTCCTGCCCTTTGCACATACGGTGCAATCGCCTCAATAGAGGACCTAAAATCTAAAAGCTTAACCAACTTCTATTTGAACCGTGAAGGGCCTTAAACAAGCCCTAATGAGACCGTGCGCGCATAAAAAAAACCAACAATTGCTTGTTGGTTTTGGTTTGTGCCGAGGTGCTATCCGCTACGTCCAACCGTAAGAACTAGTCCCCCTCGGTATCGGCGCCGAAATTTGCGGGCAGTAGGCCCAGTCTTTTGTACTCGCTGACTTGTATGTCACCAGCGATGGCATATATGTCGAGGTCATTGTCGTCGCAGAATTCGAAGCACTGAAGCATCGCGGAGTCCAGTACAGCAGCCTCCGATTGGGTGAACGTCGGCTTGTCGTCCTTGTCAACCATGTCCTCGAAGGAGTCGTCGGGCATCAGGGTGCAACTGTGCACGTTGATTACGTCGCGGAAGAACTGCTGCATGCTTTCGATTGAGTCAATTGTGTAGGCTTTCATGGCTTATGATTTTTTTTGGTTGAAGCCTACGTACTTGCCGTCTCTGTTTAGGCCACGGTTCGCGAGTTCATACTCCGCCACCATCTTGGCGTCAATGTCTCCTGCGAGTATCTTGACCAAGAGGTCTGTGTGGATGGTCTGGAACAGGAACGCGGGGTTCTTGCTGTCCTCTATTTTGCCGGTCATCGCGTCGCGCTGGAACTGCTGAAGGTCTTGTGTTGTCATAACGTGTTTGTTTGTATCGCTAAGATGCCCAAAACCGGCATCCCTTATACGCGCGCGCGCGAGTTGCTAGCTAATCTTTAGCGAATAAAAAGTGCCCAGGGTGGAAACCCCAGGCAGTCGATATAATAACAATAACAAATGACTTAAGAAAGGGCCGGAACCTCTAAGCAATTCCGGCCCTTTTGTGGTGCACCTTCCCTCTAAATCGCAGACCTTTCCTCACCGGGATGGTGTTCTTTTTCTCATAGGCAGAAGGATGAAAGTGTATGCAGTAATGTTCACAGCAATGATACCCGTTGTCCGCGACTATCCTCGCGCAATTGGCCTGCTATTTTCAACTCCATCTCCTCCATCGGGTCCACGTGCAGGGTCGCCGCGGGCGTCAGTTCAGGTACGGGCTTCCACAGCTGGCTTGAGTTGGAGTAGCTTCCGTGCCTCAGCATGACGTCAACCAGCATCTCAGGGGTGTACAGGTGCGTCACGTCCGACAGGTAAGGGAGTCCTATCTCGTACTCCACGCCATCGACCGTGAACCTCGCGCCCTCTATCAGGAACTCCACGCCGTGCTTGTTGACCCTGGACCAGAAGTACCTGCCGGTTTCGAAGTCCTCGTAGTCCTCCATCACCAACTCAGGGGTCACCAGGTCGATGTCGATGTAGCGTATGTAGTTCAGCATGTAGGTCTCCTTCGTGGGCTTCAGCACCCGGTAGAAGTTGCCGGACTTCCTGAACGCCACGCCGTGCGCGTTCCGCCTCTTGTTTATGTAGCGTATCAT